>CAZNDQ010000347.1:0-4854 GCA_964571825.1 uncultured Planctomycetales bacterium
CTCCTGCTCGCGCAGCCGGCTCCAGACAACCTCCAGCACCTTTTTGAGCTTGTCCGAGACCAGTCCGCGCGTCCCGCGATAGATCGCGTCCAGCGTGTCATACGTCAGGCGGTGCTCGACCCGCCTCGACGCCGGCTTGAAACCGATCCCACTCGCTTCGCTCGCCGCGAGCACCAGGCTCGCCGTCACCGGCGCCAGGTCGGTCATCAACCGCACCGCCATCATCTCTTCGTTGACGCTTGCCGATTCGGAGAGATCGTTGCCGACCCACAACCAGCGCCGCTGAATCGCGTCCGGCTTGAGCGTCTCCAGCAACACCGTCTTGCCCACGCCCCGCAGCCCGGTCAGCACCAGGTTCTCGAGGATGGTGGACTGCCCGAGCAGGCGCCGAAACTCCTCGCGCTCGTCCTCGCGCCCGGCAAGATACGGCGGCATCTGACCCGCGCCGGGGCGAAAGGGGTTGACGAACGGGTCGGTGGCCATATTTAGTCCTCGTTAGTCGATCGACTAAATTTAGTCGACGGGCTTATTTTTCCTAAATATCTCAGCGGTGCAACCCCCCGCCTGCAACTGCCTGGCCAAACGACAGTTACGGCAATGACGCCGCCCTGAGCCCCTCCGTCAACCGATACTTATCGGACTACTAGCCGGCTTGCCTGCTTCCGTTCGTTCTCCGACAGCAGCCGCTTGCGCATCCGGATCCCGTCCGGCGTCACCTCCACCAGCTCGTCGTCCTCGATGAACTCCAGCGCCAGCTCCAGCGTCATTTGCCGCGGCGGCTTGAGCACCACCGTCTTGTCCGAACCGGCCGCGCGCATGTTCGTCATCTTCTTCGCCCGGCAGACGTTCACCTCGATGTCGTTGTCGCGGCAGTGTTCGCCGACGACCTGTCCCATGTACACCTGGTCGCCCGGCGCGACAAAGAAGTCCCCCCGATCCGCCAGTCCGTCGATCGCATACCCCGTCACCTGCCCCGGCTCGCTCGCGACCATCACGCCGTTCTTCCGCCCCGGAATGCTTCCGCGGAAAAACTCGTACTCGTAGAAGTTGTGGTGCACCACCGCCGTGCCGTTCGTCGCCGTCATCATCCGGTTGCGCAGCCCGATCAGACCCCGCGCCGGGATCGTGAACTCCAGCAGTGAACCCTCCCCGCGCGACTCCATCCGGTTGCAGATGCCCCGCCGCCCGCCCATCAGTTCCATCACCGTCCCCACGTGCTGGCTCGGCACGTCGATCGAGCACAGCTCGATCGGCTCCGTCTTCTTCCCGTCCAGCTCGCGAAAGATCACCTTCGGCTTGCCCACCGCCAGCTCGAACCCCTCGCGCCGCATGTTCTCGATCAGCACCGACAGGTGCAGCATCCCCCGCCCCGAAACGTGAAACTCCTCCGGCGTGTGCCCCGGCTCGACGCGCAGCGCCACGTTCGCCTGCGTCTCCTTCTCCAGCCGGTCGCGGATGTGTCGGCTCGTCAGGTACCGCCCCGACCGCCCCGCAAACGGCGAGTTGTTCACGCGGAACGTCATGTGCAGCGTCGGCTCATCCACGTTGATGATCGGCAGCGGCATCGGCCGCTCCAGGTCCGCGATCGTGTTCCCGATGTCCACCGTCTCCAGCCCCACCACCGCGCAGATATCCCCCGCGCTCACCGACTCCGTCTTCTGCCGCCCCAGGCCGTCGAACGCATACAGTTCCGCCACGCGCTCCTTCTTTTGTGTCCCGTCGCGGTGCAGCACCATCACGTCCGTCCCCGCGCGCAGCGTCCCGGCGAACACCCGCCCGATCCCGATCCGCCCCACGTAGTCGCTGTAGTCCAGCGTCGTGATCAGCATCTGCAGCGGCGCGCCCGGGTCACACTTCGGCGGCGGAACGTGCGCGATGATCGTATCGAACAGCGCGAAGATGTTGTCCGGCCGCTCGGCCGGGTCCAGCGAGGCAAACCCCTGCGTCGCCGAGCTGTACACCGTCGGAAAATCCAGCGCCGCATCGTCCGCGTTCAGCTCGATGAACAGATCGAATACCTCGTTCAGCACCTCCTTCGGCCGCGCGTCGATCCGGTCGATCTTGTTGATGACCACCACCGGCCGCAGCCCGCACTCGAACGCCTTGCGCAGCACGAACCGCGTCTGCGGCATCGGCCCCTCGAACGCGTCCACCAGCAGCAGACACCCGTCCGCCATCTTCAGCACGCGCTCCACCTCGCCGCCGAAGTCGGCGTGGCCCGGCGTGTCGATCAGGTTGATCTTCGTCTCGTGGTAGCGGATGGCGATGTTCTTGGCGAGGATCGTGATGCCCCGCTCGCGTTCGAGGTCGTTCGAGTCGAGAATACGCTCGCCCTTGAGCTGCGCCTCGCGGAACTGCCCGCACTGCCGCAGCATCTGGTCGACGAGCGTCGTCTTGCCATGATCGACGTGCGCGATAATGGCCACGTTACGGAGGGTATTCTGGGCGACGATGCCGGACACAGGAGTTTCCTCTGGTTGTTGGCGGTGATTCGAGCCCGACGGCGAGCGCGGATCGAAATGCTCATTATAGTCCGCTGCAGCGCGCCTGAGAACGCGGCCGCTCGTCCGTGCCGCCGCCCCGGACGCCGACCGATTGACGATCATGCCCGAACTGCCCGACATCCTCGCCTACATCGACGCGCTCCGCCCGCGCGTCCTCGGGCAGCAGCTTGAGCGCGTGCGCGTGCTCAGCCCGTTCCTCGTACGCTCGGTCGATCCGCCGCTGGACGCGGCCGCCGGATGCGTCGTCACCGACGTCCGCCGCCTCGGCAAACGCATCGTCTTCGCACTCGACGCACCGGCGCCGCACGCTCCTGCCTCCATCCACACCGGCGCCGAAGACCGTCTGTTCCTCGTGCTGCACCTGATGATCGCCGGGCGCTTGCGCTGGCTGCCACGCGGCGCAAGGCCGCCCGCCCGCATCACCCTCGCCGTCTTCGAGTTTCCCACCGGTACGCTCGCCCTCACCGAAGCCGGCACGAAGCGCCGCGCCGCGCTCCACCTCGTCCGCGGCGAACCTGAACTGGCCGCGCACGACCCCGGCGGCCTCGACGTGCAGGCGGCGCCACTCGCCGATTTCGCCGCCGCGCTCCGCCGCGAGAACCACACGCTCAAACGCGCCCTCACAGATCCGCGGCTTTTTTCCGGCATCGGCAACGCCTACTCCGACGAAATCCTCCACGCCGCGCGCCTCTCACCCGTCATGCTCACACAGCGGCTCACCGACGAGCAGATCGCCCGACTGCACCAGGCGGTGCGCGAGACTCTGACGCATTGGATCGACAAGCTCCGCGCCGACTTCGCCGGCCGCTTCCCCGGCCCCGGCGAGATCACCGCCTTCCGCCCCGACTTCGCCGTCCACGGCCGCTTCGAGTTGCCCTGCCCCGTTTGCGGCGTTCCCGTCCAGCGCATCCGCTACGCCGAGAACGAGACGAACTACTGCCCCGGCTGCCAGACCGGCGGCCGCGTCCTCGCCGACCGCTCCCTCTCGCGCCTGCTCCGCGACGACTGGCCGCGCACGATTGACGAGTTGTGAATCCGCCGCGCGAGGTGTGCGCGCTACGGTTTTCCCAACCACGGCATCCGCCGCCGCAGCTCGCTCCCGACCGCCTCCGACGAATGCCCACGCCCCGACTCGAACAGCGCCCGAAACTTCGCCAGCCCCGCCGCGCGCTCCGCCATCCACTCCGCCGCGAACGCGCCCGACTCGATCTCCCGCAGCATCCCCTGCATCGTCCGCCGCACCGCCTCGTCGATCACCCGCGGCCCGCGCGTCAGGTCGCCGTACTCCGCCGTGTTCGAGATCTGCTCCCGCATCGCGCTCACCCCGCGCTCATACACCAGGTCCGCGATCTGCTTCATCTCGTGGATGCACTCGAAGTACGCCACGCGCGGCTCATACCCCGCCTCCACCAGCACCTCGTAGGCTGCCCGCATCAGCGCCGACATCCCGCCGCACAATACGGCCTGCTCACCGAACAGGTCGCACACCGTCTCCTCGCGGAACGTCGTCTCGAACACCCCCGCGCGCGTCGCCCCGATCCCCTTCGCCCAGGCCAGCGCCAGCGGCAGGGCGACGCCCGTCGCATCCCGATGAACCGCCAGCAGCGCCGGCACGCCGATCCCCCGCTCGTACGTACTCCGCACGAGCGAGCCCGGCCCCTTCGGCGAAACCATCACCACGTCGCATTCCGCCGGCGGCGCGATCTGCCCGAACGTGATATTGAACCCGTGGATGAACCCCAGCGCCTTGCCCGGCGCGAGCTGTGGGGCCACCTGTTGTGCGTACACCTCCGCCGCCACCTCGTCCGGCAGCCCGAAGACGATCAGGTCGCCCGCGCGAACCGCCGCATCAACCGCCACCGGCGCGAACCCCGCCGTCTCCGCCCGCGCAAAACCCGGCGACCCCCCGCGCTGCCCGACCACGACGCGCACCCCGCTGTCGCGCAGGTTCAGCGCGTGCGCTGCTCCCTGCGCACCGAAACCCAGCACCGCCACGGTCTTGCCGGCCAGCGGCGCCAGCTCCGCATCCTTCTCCTCGAATACGCGCATGACGCGGGATCACTCCCGCGGCGGAAGTTCGAGCACCTGCCCGACGGTGAGATTGGCCGGGTTGTTCCCCACAACGTCCTTGTTCCGCTCGTAGATCTCCGGCCAGCGAGAGCCCGCCCCCAGCGCCTTGGCCGCGATGTCGTAGAACGAGTCCCCCGCCTGCACGACATACGTCCGCCCATCGCCCGTCGGGGCGATCGGCTTCGCCGCGCTGGCCGGCTTGGCCTCCGTCCCCTGCGGCGGCGGCGGGAGCGTCAGCTTGTGCCCGATCGACAACCGGCCCGGAGGCTTGATCTGCTTG
>CAZNDQ010000348.1:0-4852 GCA_964571825.1 uncultured Planctomycetales bacterium
AAGAACGCAAGGCACTTCGGCGACGAGTGACCGCGATGCACGCGGGCTACGTCGTGATGGAGGTGTTGTGTGCGGACCCTGCTCGACACGTTGTGCGATGCTCGAGACCTGATGGGCCTTAGCCCGCTAAGCCTCGAAAGATCCCAATCTCACTCAACGGCCGGCAACGCAAATGCCGGCCGTTGTCGTTTTCACACGTTCGTTCGTGGCGAGATTGTACAAGGAGGTGTCCGATGGGGAGCGACGACCTGGAGAATTGGCTACGCGAGCGATTGGAGGAAATGACTCGCGACGCGGAAGAGGAACGCGACCCCTATAAGCGGCGGCTGAAAGAGGCACGACTGGAGTGCCTCTCGCGAGTCTGGAAGGCGGCGAAGGCCGGGAAGTTCGACAAGACTGGATTCGTCGGCCTACGGAACTACCTGTCGCGTGCCGCCAAACGGGCTGCCTGCGATGGTGCCCGACGCGAGAAGGTGCACGTGATGGTGTCGCTCAGCGACAAGCTGGCGGCAATGCTTCCGGCCCAGTCGAAAAACGTGGCGAAGGAAGTGGCTCAGCTTTGCGTGGCGTGGTTCCGCCAGCGCGGCGAGTGGCCGCTGTTGGCCCGTCGGGAGATTGACGGAAAATCAGCGGCCGAACTGGCGACGGAAGAGGGCGTGTCGATTCGAACCATTCAGACGCTGTTGTCTCAGGAGCGTGTGTATTATCGACGACTGGCTGGCGAATTGGCTGCGTTCTGTGACAAGCATGGCGTCGACAGCGAAGAGATAATCTGAGAGATAGTCGACGAGCATAACCCCGATCGAGGTATGCCACCGCATCATCATCGCCATGGGAACTGGACATCAGTCCGTCTTTGGTTGGGAAGGTCCGTAAACGGGCCCGGGGGCGAGGGGGTCGCGGTTTGAACTCTTCGAATTTTTCGAATAGTTGGCCTCCGGGCGGCGATGGGCGGGGAAGCGTTCCCGGCAGGCTGCAATTTCGGATCTCAGGATTTGAGATTTCAGAAGTACGTCCGGCGGGGCAGGGGTGCAGCGCCGGGTAGGACCAATAGGACCGAGAGGACGCATAGGGCGAGTGAGCCGGGCACAAGGAAGGGGTGCCCCGGGGGGAGCTGCGTGGTGTCGCTCAAGATGAAGGTGCGAGAACGGATTCGCGCACCAGCGGCGCGGACGGTGCGAGACCCCCGACAAGTGACAAACGCTGCGCGTTCTGGCGCGGCTGCGCCGCGTCGCTTGTCGAGGGCAGGCGGGATTCTCGCACCAGCGGTCGAGGTCGGCGTACTGAACGCACGATGCGATTAGAGATGCTTCGCTGCGCTCAGCATGACGGCTTGGGGGGCTGTGGATGACGGTTGGGTCAGCGGAGGAGGCCGCGCTGGCGGAGGAAGGTGAGGACGAGCTGGTCGAAGGGGATGGCGGTGCTGGTGAAGAGGTAGTTGACGCCGCGGCGGGCGCAGAAGTCGCGCAGGCCCTGGCAGTAGGCGTGCAAACTCTGCTTGTAGCGCTTGAGCAGGGCGCGGCTGACGGTGACCTCGGCGACGCTCTCATCCTCGACATCGATGAGGCGGAGGTCGCCGGCGAGGGGCGGCTCGATCTCCTCGGGACTGAGCAGGTGCACGACGAAGAGGTCGAGGTCGCGCGCGACGAGGTAGCGCAGGCCGGATTCGTAGCCGCGCTTGTGGAGGAAGTCGGAGAGCAGGACGACGACGCCCTTGTGCGGATGGCGCGTGGCGAACTGGCGGCAGGCGCGCTCGAAGTCGGCGGGGCCGGTGAAGTCGAGTTCGTGGAGCCAGTCGACGACGCGATGCATCTGGCGCCGGCCGCGCACGCCGGCGAGTTCGTCGGCCAGGCCGTCGCCGAGGGCGCAGAGCGTCATGCGGTCGTAGCGGACGAGGCCGATGTAAGTGAGGGCGGCCGCGACGCGGCGGGCATAGAGGGCCTTGTTGGGCTCGCCCCAGTCCATGCTGGCGGAGGTGTCGAGGAGGACGGAGACGTGGAGGTCCTCCTCGGCCCGGAAGAGCTTGATGAAGAGGCGTTCGAGGCGGGCGTAGATGTTCCAGTCGAGGTGGCGGAGGTCGTCGCCGACGACGTAGTTGCGGTAGTCGGCGAACTCGACGCTTTCGCCCTTGCGTTTGGATTTGCGCTCGCCGCGCATGAGGCCGGCGAAGATCTTGCGCGAGACGATGTCGAGGCGCTCGAGGCGGGCGGTGAACTGGGGGTCGAGGAGCTGGGGGCGGGGGTCGGGCATGGCATGACGATACGGGCAGGGCGCGGGCGGCTCAAACGGGGGAGAAAAGGCGGGCGGATGGGCGCGGCGGGGTCGCGGGTGGAAGGACGCGGCGGGGCGCAGGGCCGAGTGGTGTCCGGCCGAGGCGGTGGTTAGAATGCGTTTTCCGATCGCGCATCATGTCGGCATCTCCGGTCATTCTGCTGTCGGTGATCGTGCCCACCCGCAATCGCGCGGGAGCGCTGCGCGAGCTGCTGGCGTCGCTGCAACGTCAGGCGCGGGTGGACTTTTCGTGGGACGTGGTGGTCGTCGACAACGGGTCGACGGATGAGACGGCGGCGGTGGTGGCGTCGGCGGGCGCGAGCGCGGGCGGCGGAGCGGGTGTGGCGATTCGCCGCGTGGTGGAGGCCCGGCCGGGGCTGCACCACGCGCGGCATGCGGGCGCGCGGGCGACGTCGGCGGCGATCGTCAGTTACCTCGATGATGACATGGTGTTGGAGCCGGGTTGGGTTGGCGGGGCGGCGCATCTGGCGGCGGGCCGGGCGGAGGCGGTGGTCGGGCGGATTCGGCCACGCTGGCAGGCCCCGCCGCCGCGCTGGCTGACGTCGCTGTTTGAGGGCGGGTCGTATCCGTATCTGGGGCTGCTGGATCTGGGTGATCGGGTGCGGGAAGTTGATCCGCTGTACGTGTTTGGCGGGGGGTGTTTTCTGGTGCGCGAGATGGTTCTGCGGCTCGGGGGTTTTCATCCGGACGGCGTGCCGGGAGATCGGCTGCGATTTCGCGGGGATGGGGAAACGGCGCTGATGTCGCGGTTCGCTGCGGGCGGGCATCGGGCGATCTACGAGCCGGCGTGTACGGCGTGGCACGTGATTCCGCCGGAGCGGATGACGGTGGAGTATCTCTGCCGGCGTGCGTACAACCAGGGCATCTCCGATTCGTTCACGCAACTCCGGGAGGAGCACGGGCGGTCGCCGCGGCGCGTCGAGCGTGCGAGACCACTGACGTTTGCTCGGATCGCGCGCGGGATCCGGCGGCGCGTCGAGCGGGCGATGCCGCGGCGGGCGGGATCAGGGCCGGGCCGGGCGGAGATTGAGCGCCGGCTGGCGGAGGCGTATCGCGCCGGGTTTGCATTTCATCGGGCGCAGGTGTCGGCGGACGCGGCGCTGCTGGAATACGTGCTGCGTGCCGACTATCTCGACGAAGCGCTCGATTGACCGGCGGGTCGGCGCGGCCGCACAATAGGCTGCTTTGTCCACCGTGCACCGACGATCACCCCATGGGGGAGCGACGCTTGAGGATGCTGATCACCGCCGGGCCGACGCGCGAATTTTTCGACACGGTTCGCTTTCTGAGCAATCCGTCGACCGGGAAGATGGGGTATGCGCTGGCGGCGGCTGCGCGGCGGCGCGGGCACGAGGTGGTGCTGGTGTCGGGGCCGGTGATGCTGGCGGCGCCGCGGGGCGTGGAGGTGGTGCGGGTGGTGTCGGCGGCGGAGATGGCGGCGGCGTGCAAGGCGCGGTGGCGGGAGATGGACGCGGCGATCATGACGGCGGCGGTGTGCGATTATCGTCCGCGGACGCGGCTGGACCACAAGTTGAAGAAGAAGCACGCGGACCGGCACGTTACGCTGGTGCCGACGGAGGATATCGCGGCGGCGCTGGGGCGGCGCAAGGGGCGCCGCGTGCTGGTCGGGTTTGCGATGGAGGATCACGATCATCGGGCGCACGCGGAGGGGAAGCTGCGGCGCAAGCGCTGCGATGCGATCGTGCTGAACGGGATCGAGAACGTGGGCGCGGACCGGGCGGTGATCGAGGTGTTGCGGGCGGCGGGGGGCTGGTCGGCGAAGCAGCGCGGAACCAAGGCGGCGCTGGCGGGGAAGATCGTCAAACTCGTGGAAGAGCTTGCCGCCGGTAGAACGCTGGGAGCAGGCAGTCGCGCGATCTGAGCCGCTCGCTGGAAAACGGCGGCGTCGCGACACCAAGCGCGGGAGCGGGCCAGCGAACTGGCGCGACGTCTCCGGCGGGCCATGCACGTCTACGGATAATACCAGTGCAGGTGTAGCTGCCAGACGGCGACTGAGGTGAGCGCGACAGAAGCGAAGATCAGCGTGAGCGCGAGGCGTGAGGGGCGCGCGCCGAGAGCGGGGAGCAGGAGGAGCAGCAACTCGGGATGCACGTCGAGAAGGAAGCGGCAGCCCCACTGCGAGAAGCCGGTGGTGTAGTACATCAGCAGCGGGATGAGCGTCAGCGCGACGGAGGCCCAGGCGGCGCGTTTCCAGCCGTCGCGCCAGCCGGCGCGGGCGAGCAGCAGGAACGCGGGCGTGATGAACCAGACGGCCATGCCGTCGTAGTCGCTGCGCCAGGTGCCGGTTTTTGGGTCGCGGACGGGCGGCTTGAGGAAGAACGTGCAGGCGTTGCGGGGGATGAAGCAGGGGTTGAGCACGCCGTGCTGCGCGAGGTCGCCGGCCAGTTGCGGCAGGACGTTCATGCGGGTGTAGCCGAAGTCGAGCGGGCTGCCGAAGCGGACGGCGTTGAGCGTGGCCATCGCGGCGAGCGCGACGAGGGGTGCGGCGCCCAGGGCGAGCAGCCGGCGCGGCGCGGTGGCGCTGCCGTCGCGGCGCCGG
>CAZNDQ010000349.1:0-3078 GCA_964571825.1 uncultured Planctomycetales bacterium
GCCGCCAGAAACTCGATGACCTCCGTCTGCGGCGTGATCGGATACACCCCCGCCACGCTCCCCCGTGCGCCGCGGTTCGCCTGACCCGCGCACTGCAGCGCCAGCCCCGCCGCGTAATTCCCCGTCACCAGTTGCTTGCCCACGTCGCGCCCTCTCTCAAATCTGCCCCATCAGAATCACGTGCCGCGGACACTCCGCCGCGCACACCCCGCATCCCTTGCAGTGGTCATAGTTGAACACGTACCGATCGCCTTCGCGATAAATCGATCCTTCCGGACACAGGTTCGCGCACACCGCGCACGTGTTGCACACGCCGCAGCTCAGACACCGCTGCGCCTCGCGCGCGTCCGTCAGCCCGCCGCGCACCTCGTCGAATGTGTGCCGCCGCGTCTGCGGCGCTGCGGCCGCCCCCTCGCTCCGCGCCGCCCGCCGGAAGTAATTCGTATTCAAACTCTCGAACCGCACCGGCTCGCCCGGCGCCGCCGGCAGCAGGTCTTCGCCGCTCAGCAGCCGATGCATCTGCAGCGCCGTCCGCCGCCCGTTGCCGATCGCCGCCGCCACCGTCCCCTCACCCGTCGCCAGGTCCCCCCCGACGTACACCGGCGACTCCAGCGTCCCCACCACGCGCCCCTGCTCGCTGACCTGCGCCCCCTCCGGCAGCAGCGACAGATCGCCCGTCTGCCCCAGCGCTAGGATCAGCCGGTCGCACGCCATGTCGAACTCGCTCCCCTCGATCGGCTCCGCCCTCCGCCGCCCCGACTCATCCCGCGCCCCCGATCGGTTTCGCACGCACGTCAGCACGTACCGCCCGTCCTTGCCCGCCAGCTCCACCGGGCTCACCAGACAGTCGATCTCGATCCCCTCCTCCACCGCCTCATCGATCTCCTCGCGGATCGCCGGCATCTCATCGCGCGTCCGCCGATACGCAATCCGCACCGATTGCGCGCCCAGCCGCAGCGCCGTCCGCGCTGCATCGATCGCCGTGTTCCCGCCGCCCACCACCACCACGCGATACCCCTCCAGCGAGAGTTCGCGCCGGTTCGCCCGATCCAGAAAATCGATCCCCTCCATCACCCGCTCGGGATGCAGATTGCCGATGTTCAGCGTACGAATCTCCTGCAACCCCGTCGCCACGTACGTGGCTGCGAACCGCCGCGACAGATCGACCAGCCCGCCGCGCGTGACGCGATGCCCCGTTCGCGCCCGCACCCCCAGCCCGAGGATCATCCCGATTTCCTGATCGAGCACCTTGCGCGGCAGCCGATAGGGTGGAATCCCCGTGCGCAACACCCCACCCAGATCCGCCCCCGCCTCGAACAACTCGACGCCGTACCCCAGCCGCGCCAACTGATACGCAGCGCTGAGCCCCGCCGGCCCGCTCCCGATCACCGCCACGCGCTCCCCGCGCGCTGCCTCCGCCAGCGGCTCATGCCGCCCGAACTCCGCCGCGAACCGCTCCAGCTCACGCACGTTCACCGACGAATCGAAATACTGCCGGTTGCAGTTCTCCACGCACGGCGCCGGACACACCCGCCCGCACACCCCCGGCAGCGGCGACGTTTCGTGCAGCACCGCCAGCGCCTCGTCCACCTTGTCCGCCGCCAGCGCCGCCAGGAACCCCCGCACGTCATTCCCCGCCGGACAGACGCAGTTGCACGGCGGGCTCCCCGTCCCATGTACCGGCCGCTGCGTCGCCCACGCCGACGTGTGCACCGCCGGCCGCCTGCCCGCCTTCCCGCTCAGCAGCCCCGGCACCGGCGCTCGCCCATTCGTCACCGCCGCCTTTTGCACCGGCCGCTCCGGATTCCCGCCGATCTCCGTCTGCTCCAGCGCCTCACGCGCTGCCTCCAGATTCCCCGGCGGAAACCGCATCTCCGCAAACGCCCGCGCCACCGCATCAAGGTCGAAGTCGAACACCCGCGCGAACGCACCCGCCAGCGTCGTGTTGACGATCGGCACGCTCCGCGTCCCCAGCCCGTGCGCCGCCGCGATCGCCGTCGCGTTCACCGTCGCCACCCGATACCCCGGAAACCGCTCCCCCAGCGCCGCCGGCGACTCCGCCGTGTTGACGATCATCCACCCGCCCGGCTTCAACCCCGTCACGACCGCGTCTCCCAGCAGCGCTGGGTCGATCACGATCACCACGTCCGGCGTGTACACCTGGTTGCGATTGGTAATCTCCTCCTCGTCGATCCGCACGAACGCCTGGATCGGCGCCCCGCTCCGCTCCGCCGCATACAACCCGAACGCCTGCGCACTCCGCCCCTCGAGGAAGTGCAGCGTGGCGATGATCTTCGCCAGCGTCACCCCGCCCTGACCCCCGCGCCCGTGTATGCGGATTTCGATCATGCCCGATGCCCCGCCTCGGCCGCCCACGCGCGCACCACGGACCCACCGCTTCGCGCGCTCGCACGGCAACAGGACATCAGCAATTTGGATACCGCCCCAACCGCCGCTGGCAGGAAACGTGCAACCCCCACCAAAAACACGGGCACGCGGGCGGTTTCGCCCGTCCGCCGGGCCCGTCCGGGGGCGTTTATCCGGCTCAGCCGCCCGCCGAGAATGGCGTCGCGTGATTTCCAGCCCCCCCTGCGGATTCTCTCCCCCGCTGGGTGGGGCACCGACGTACGCTTCGCATACCGCTCCGCGCCGCCGCCCGATAGCCCCCCGTTTTCGCCGCCGTTATACTGAACGCCCGCATGTGGAGATGGAAAACATGAAGGCCGTCGTCAAGGTCAAACCCGAAAAGGGCGCACAACTACAGGACCACCAGACCCACAAACTCCTCCCCGATTGGGTGATGATCCGCGTCCGCGCCACCTCCATCTGCGGCACCGACGTCCACATCTACAACTGGGACAACTGGGCCGCCGGCCGCATCGGCGCCCGCCACCTCCCCCAGATCATGGGCCACGAACTCTGCGGCGAAGTCGTCGAGGTCGGCCCCCACTGTACCCGCGTCAAACCCGGCGCCTACGTCTCCGCCGAGACCCACATCTACAACCCCGGCGACCTCAACGCCCTCCTCGGCCAGCTCCACGTCGGCCGCCACATGCGCATCCTCGGCGCCGACGCGGC
>CAZNDQ010000349.1:3088-4845 GCA_964571825.1 uncultured Planctomycetales bacterium
GGCTGCTTCGCCGAATACGTCACCGTCCCCGAATCCGTCTGCTGGCCCAACGACCCGTCCATCCCCCCCGAGCACACGTGCATCCTCGAGCCGCTCGGTAACGCCACCTATGCTGTGCTCGGCGAGGACAACGACGTCGCCGGCAAGACGATGCTCATCACCGGCGACGGCCCGATCAGCCTCTTCGCCATTGGTGTCGCCCGCGCCTGCGGCGTCGCCCGCATCATTCATTTCGGCTACTGGGACTTCAACTGCAACCTCGGCCGGCGCATGGGCGCCGACTTCCAGCTCCGCGTCGACGGCACGACCGCCGAACAGCGGATGCAGTTCGTCTTCGATCACACCGGCGGCAACGGCGTCGACGTCGCCCTCGAAATGGTCGGTAACCAGACCTCGATCACCGACTGCATCAACTGTGTCCGCAAGGGCGGCCGGCTCAGCGCCTTCGGCATCAACCCCGAATCCACCGTCCCCGTCAGCTACAACGATGGCATCGTCTTCAAGGGCCTCACCATCGTCGGCATCTCCGGCCGCAAGATCTTCGACACCTGGTATCGCAACCAGAACCTGCTCGCGGGCGGCCGCCTCGACCCCGGACCCGTCATCACCCATATGTTTACATTGAATGACTTTCAGAAGGGCTTCGACGCCATGCTCGCCACACCGCGCATGAGCGCCAAAGTCGTCCTATTCCCCGACCCCGCCGAACTCGCCGCCGCCCAAACCCGCCGCCCCGCCACAACATCCTGAGTTGGCAATGTAGGGTGGGTGGAGCGCAGCGCAACCCACCGCGCCCGTCCAAGAACCGAGTGCCTGCCCAATCCAACCTCGCCTCCGGCCTCGCGCCGCGATATGATCTGGATAGGGTGTTGGAACGCTTGATGTGGACGTGATTTGAGGGAGCGCATCCCGATGATTGACACACGCGACTGCGACTGGCTTGCCGAACACGGTCTCGAACTCTCCGCCCGCTATCCCGGCAAGTGGATCGCCGTACACGACGGGCAGGTCATTGGCGTGGGCGACACGGTTGCCGAGGCCCACGAGCAGGCCCTGCAGCGCCGCCCCCAACGCGACTTCATCCTCGAACAGATCAACGTCGACCTGGACGTACCGCATGTTGACTAGCAAGTGGCGCGCCCGGACACACCGGTATCTTGGCACGGTCCACGTGCCCATCATCGACCTGGAAATCCAGGATTCGCGCGGCCCGTTCGTTCCCTTCTCTCTTTGCATCGACTCCGGCGCGGTCGTCTCGTTATTGCCGCGAACGGCCGCTGACGTCCTCGGTCTCGATCCGTCTGTTGGCAAACCAATCGAGTTGGGCGGAGTCGCTCACCACGGTTTGCGCGCCAGCCTGCACGAACTATCTGTGCGGTTGGCCGGTTTGCCGCCGACCACGGTTCCATTCGCCATCGCACAGCAGGACAATGTACCTGGACTTTTGGGCCGCCTCGGTGTCTTCGATCGCTTTCAGATCACTTTCGACCCCTCCCACCGCCTGACCCGCATTGCCATGCCGCGCGCCTGAACCGCTCCTCCGCCTCGTTCGTCTCTACGCCCTCGTGCGCCGCGCAATCCCCATCACCGCCCCCACCGCCATCATGACTACCCCGCTTCCGCACACCCACTTCGCCCGATCGAACTTCGCCTGCACTCGCGCCAGTTCCTCGACCATCGTCGCCGGCCACTTCGAGCTGGCCACACCCTCCGGGTAGAGAAACGCGTAGTACCCCAGCCCCGCGCACACCACGTAC
>CAZNDQ010000350.1:0-4837 GCA_964571825.1 uncultured Planctomycetales bacterium
GTCATCAGCGTCGTCGCCATCCTGCTCATAGGCTGCATCTTCTACATGATCGTCCAGCAAAAGACGCGCGACATCGGCATCATCAAGAGCATCGGCGCCACCTCCGGCGGCATCGCCGCCATCTTCATCACCTACGGCCTCTTCGTCGGCATCGTCGGCGCCGCCCTCGGCTTCGGCATCGGCTCCGTCTTCGTCCACTACATCAACGACATTCAGGACGCTCTCGCCCGCTTCAACCCCAACCTCCGCGTCTGGGACCGCCGCACCTACATGTTCGACCAGATCCCCAACGTCGTGAAACCCCACGAAGCGACCATCATCATCATCGTCGCCATCGTCTCCTCCGTCCTCGGTTCGCTGGTCCCCGCCTGGCGCGCGGCGCGCGTCTGGCCCGTGGAGACGCTCCGCTATGAGTGAGCCGCTGATCCGCGCCGAGAACCTGCACAAGTCCTACCAACTCGGGCGCTTCCGCCTCGACGTGCTCCGAGGCGTCTCCCTCACCGTCCGCCCCGGCGAGTTCCTCGCCATCACCGGCTCTTCCGGCAGCGGCAAGAGCACGCTGCTCCATCTACTCGGCGCCCTCGACCGCCCCAACGACGGCCGCGTCTTTCTCGACGGCACTGACGTCTCCGCCCTTTCCCAGGCCCGCCGCGACCGCCTCCGCAACCGCGGCGTCGGCTTCGTCTTCCAGTTCTATCACCTGCTCCCCGAACTCAACGTGCTTGAAAACGTCCTTATCCCGCAGATGATCGGACACGGGCTGGCCGGCTGGTTGCGGCAGCGATCCACCCTGCGGTGCGAAGCCGCCGAACTGCTCCAGCGCGTCGGTCTCGGCGAGCGCGCCCGCCACAAACCCGCCGAACTCTCCGGCGGCGAGCGCCAGCGCGTCGCCATCGCCCGCGCCCTGATCAACCACCCGCGCGTCGTCCTCGCCGACGAGCCAACCGGCAACCTCGACCGCCGAACCGGCCACCAGATCCTCGACCTCTTCACCCAGCTGAACCGCGCCGGCCAGACGATCGTCATGGTCACGCACGACCCGCACGTTGCGGCCCGCGCTCATCGGACGCTGGAAATGGTCGACGGCCGGCTCGAACAGGCAACGACGCCAGGCCCGCCCACGCCTGCCGCCCCGCCCGACGCGACGCGGGTTGCAGGCAGCGCCCGCAAGCCCTCATAATGTGCGCTGCGGGGATGCTTCGCCCACCGGCCGCGATATCCTCCGGCCCACAACTTCAGACGGAGATGCGAACATGGAAAGGCTGCTGCAACGCTTTTGCCGCTACGTCCAGGTCGAAACCACCGCCAGCGAAAACAGCAATACCTACCCCAGCACCCCGTCCCAGCTCGAACTCGGCCGACTGCTCGCCGACGAGCTGCGCGCGCTCAAGCTCGAAGACGTCCAGATGAGCGAGCACGGCATCGTCACCGCCACCATCCCCGCGACCGCGCCCGGCGCCCCCACCATTGCCTGGGTCTCGCACGTCGATACCTCGCCCGAATACACCGCCAAAGGCGTCAAGCCCATCGTCCACAAGAACTACAATGGTCAGGATATCACGCTCCCCGGCGATCCGAGCAAGGTCATCCGCGTCGCCGAAGCCGAGGGCCTCGCCGACTGCAAAGGCAAGACCGTCATCACGACCGACGGCACCACCCTTCTCGGCGCCGACGACAAGGCCGGCGTCGCCGTCATCATGGAGACGGCTGACCGCCTGATGGCCGACCGCTCCATCCCCCACGGCCCCATCCGTGTCTGTTACACCTGCGACGAGGAAATCGGCCACGGCACCGACCACATCGACCTCAAGCAGCTCGGCGCCCATGTCGCCTACACGCTCGACGGCGAAGGCCAGGGCTACGTCGAGAACGAAACCTTTTCCGCCGACCTCGCCACCGTCACCATCACCGGCGTCAACATCCACCCCGGATACGGCAAGGAGCGCATGGTCAACGCGGTTCGCGTCGCCGGCCAGTTCCTCTCACGCCTGCCCTGGCACACGCTCGCTCCCGAGCGCACCTGCGGCCGCGAACCCTTCCTGCACCCTTACGTCATCGAGGGCGGCGTCCCCGAGACAAAGATCCGCATCCTGCTCCGCAGCTTTGAGACGGCCGACCTCGCCCGCCAGGCCGACCTCCTCCGCCAGATCGCCGCCGGACTTCAGACCGAGCATCCGCGCCTGCGCATCCACGTCGAGATCAAGGAACAGTACCGCAACATGATCGAGGGCCTGAAAAAGGAGCCGCGCGCCGTCGATCTCGCCGTCAAAGCCATTCGCGCCGTCGGCCTCGAACCGAAGATGTCCTCTATCCGCGGCGGTACCGACGGTTCGCGCCTCACCGAAAAAGGCCTGCCCACCCCCAACCTCTCCACCGGCATGCACAACTTCCATTCGCCGCTCGAATGGGCCTGCCTCGAAGAGATGGAGACCGCTGTGCGCGTGCTCATCGAGTTGGCGAAACTGTGGGGCAAGGAAAAGGCCTGACCTCCGACCGCCTGATTCACACCCTGGCGGTTATCGGCGCGGCCGACCGCGCCCGCCGGGCCGATTCTGCTTGTTTCCGCCCGCCCGATCGGGTAGATTTCTTTGTGGGCCATTTCTTCTTTTCGCATCCCCCGGGGGGATCGAGGAGGTTGACCGATGTTCGCGCGCAGGTTGCGTCTGGCGGGTAAGGTCTGCGCGGTTCTGGTGGCGACCGCGGCCGGTGCCATGGCCGCTGATCAGGACGGCGACGGCGTCGACGACGCAATCGACGTCTGTTGTAACACGCCACCCAATATCCCGGTCGACGCTCAGGGCCGCCCGATCGGCGACATCGACGGCGACTGCGATTGCGACCTCAACGACTTCGCCCTGCTCAACCTCAGCTACACCGGCCCGCTCGCCAACGACTGCTGCACTTCCAACATCCAGTGTCCCGACGGCCAGTACTGCAACAAATCCGCCGGCGACTGCGACGGCGAAGGGCAGTGCGAGTCGATTCCGGTGACCTGTCCCCTGATCTTCGACCCCGTTTGCGGCTGTGACGGCCTGACCTACGCCAACGCCTGCTTCGCCGCGCAGGCGGGCGTCAGCATTGACTACGCGGGTGTCTGCCTTGGGTGCAGCGACAACACCGCCTGCCCTGCCGGAACCTACTGCGCCAAGAGCGCCGGAGATTGCGATGGCGTCGGGCAGTGCGAGCCGACGCCCGATCATTGCCTGCTCGTGTATGAGCCCGTCTGTGGCTGCGACGGAAACACCTATTCCAACGCCTGCTGGGCCGCGGCCGGCGGCGTCAACGTCGCCCACGCCGGCCCCTGCTTCGCCTGCACCGAGAACGCCGATTGCTCCGCCTGCGAATACTGCAACAAGGCTCTCGGTGATTGCGACGGAACCGGCGAGTGCCTGCCCCTGCCCGACGCCTGCCCGGCCGTCTACGACCCCGTCTGCGGCTGCGACGGCATCCAATACGACAATGCCTGCCTCGCCGCCCAGGCCGGCGTCAGTGTCGACTACACCGGCCCGTGCCACGACTGCCAGGATAACGCCGAGTGCCCCGCCGGACAGTTCTGCAACAAGAATCCCGGCGACTGCGGTGGAACCGGCCTCTGTACGCCCTTCCCGCCCGACTGCGCCGCCGTCTATGACCCCGTCTGCGGCTGCGACGGCAATACCTACTCCAACGAGTGCGTCGCCGCACAGGCCGGCGTCAGCGTCGCCTTCGCCGGCGAATGCCCGCCCTCCTGCCAGAACAACTCCGAGTGCCAGTCCGGCGAGTACTGCAATCCGGGCGTCGGCAATTGTGGCGGGGCTGGCCTGTGCGATCCGATCCCGACCAACTGTCCCATCGTCTACATCCCCGTCTGCGGCTGTGACGGACAGACGTATGGGAACGCCTGCATGGCCGCGGCGTCAGGCGTCGGTGTCGCCTTCGCCGGCGAATGCCCGGCCGGCTGCACCACCAACAGCCAGTGCCCCGCAGGCAACTACTGCAACAAGGCGATTGGTGACTGCGCCGGCGTCGGCAACTGCGCGCCTATGCCAAGCGACTGTCTCAATATCTTCGATCCCGTCTGCGGCTGCGACGGAATCACTTACCTCAACGCCTGCGTTGCTGCTCAGGCCGGCGTCAGCCTCTTCTCGCTCGGCCAATGCCCGCCCCAGTTGAGCGAACAGGCCGGTCCGGCCGCGACCGGGTCGAAGAAAGCCGGCGCGCCGGCACCTGCGCCGCACCAACCATGAAGAATGAACATGAGTCACCAGTTGTATCGTCGTGTTCGCGCCATCCTGACTTGTACAGTGTTCCTGGGCGTGCTGTCCGGTTGCCTCGATCAGGACCGCGATCGCGTTCTCGATGCCTTGGACAACTGCCCGACCGTCGCCAACGCAAATCAGTCCGATGACGACGATGACGGCGTCGGCGATGCCTGCGAGTTTGAGGATCGCGATCGAGGCGAATGCGCGGACGGGATTGACAACGACGCGGATGGAAAAACCGACGGATTCGACTCCGACTGCGACTGACCCGTCTTCCGGTCCGTCGAGTTTCGCAGCCTGTGGCTGTGCAAATCGCAACCGCCTGTCCTGCCTGTATATGCGCGCGATGACGCGCGGCGAATCCGTGCCGCCCGAACCCACTCTGTCCCGAGTGTCTGCGCACTTGTCTTGTCGCCGTCGATGCACGGCTGTACGCTGAGTGTTGAGCCGCGCGTTGCGGTCTGCATGTCTTTGTTGGAGGAACTTGAATGAGTCAACGATTGGTTCGTCGGTTTCTCTGCATCCTCTTCTGCGGCCTGCTGTTTGGCGGCGTGGCTGGCTGCCTCGATCAGGACGGCGACGGCATTGTCAACGAC
>CAZNDQ010000351.1:0-4824 GCA_964571825.1 uncultured Planctomycetales bacterium
CGTTCACCTCCTGTTCGATCGGCGCCGCCACCGTTTCCGCCACCACGCTCGCGCTGGCCCCCGGATAGCTGCACGTCACCGAGATCGTTGGCGGCGCGATCTCCGGATACTGCGCCACCGGCAGCGTGAACACTGCCGCCAGCCCGGTGAACACAATGATGAAGGACGGCACCGACGCCAGAATCGGCCGGTCGATAAAGAATTTCGGTGACATCGGGCGCCTCCTACTTCCCTTCCGCCGGGTTCGTCTCTGCCGCCGCGCCCGCCGCCTCCGCCTCGCTGTTCTCCGCGTTACCGGATTCCGCCGTACGGGTCTCCGGCGCCTCCACAAACGAGATCATCTCCACGCGCTGCGGCTCCACCGTCACCCCCGGCCGCACCCGCTGCAGCCCATTCACGATCACCCACTCCTCCGGCCTCAGCCCCTTCTCGACGATCCGCAGTTCCCCCTCCTGCGCACCCACTTCGATCCGCCGGTATTCCACCTGGTTCTTCTCATCCACGACGAATACGTACCGCTGTCCCTGGTCCTGACCGATCGCCCGCTCGGCGATCATCAGCGAATGCCCCTTTTCTCCGCAGTACACGCGCACCCGCGAGAACAACCCCGGAAACAGCTCACGGTCCGCGTTGTCGAATGCCGCCCGCACCCGCAGCGTCCCCGTCGCCGCGTCCACTTTGTTCTCGACAAAGTCGATCGCCCCCTCATGCGGAAACCCCTCTTCGTCGGCCAGTCCCAGAACGACTCGGGTGCCCTTGGCTCCCCGTTGCGATTCTTGTGTTTTCCGATTCTGTTCGGCCAGCCGCAGCATCGTCAGCTCATCGCAGTCGAAGTACACGTGGATCGGGTCCATCGACGAGATGTTGGTCAGCAAGGTCGCCATTCCCGCCCCGCCCTGAATCAGATTCCCCTCATCCACGTATTTGTCGCTGATTCGCCCGCTGATCGGCGCGGTGATGTGCGACCAGTCGAGGTCCAGTTGCGCCCGCTCCAGCGCGGCCTCGGCCGCCAGCACATCCGCCGCCGCAGCCGCCTTCAGCGCCTTGTTCCGGTCGAACTCGATCTGCGGCGCACGCTGTTGCCCGAATAGCTCTTCCACGCGCGCGAACTCGATATCAGCCTGGTCGCGCTTGACTTTGGCCACCTCGAGCTGCGCCTGTGCCTTGTCGACCTCTGCCTGGAACGGGCGCGGGTCGATCTGAAAGAGCGGGTCGCCCGCCTTGACCTCCGTCCCCACCTCGAACAATACCTTCTCCAGATACCCGCTCACCCGCGCCCGCACGTCGACGCTTTCCGGTGCCGCCGTATTGCCCGTGAAATCTTCGTACGGCTGATATTCGCGCTCGATCGGCCGCGCCACCGTCACCACCGGTGGTTTCGCCGGCGGCAGTTCCGTCGCGTCAGATTTGCACCCAATAGCGGCGCACATGGCCGCAGCGCAGCACGCAATGGCGGCCAGGCCTGCGGCCCGGTTTCGCAGATTGGTCATTCTCGTCGTCCTCGGAAGAGATTCTCGTTGTCAATCGGCCTAGAGCATAGGATCGCCTATGCGCCTGTCAATTCCCGCCTTATGACCAGCAGGTGGGTGTTTGAATCTCACATTTGTGGATCCCGCACCCCATGACTGTCGTGCCCGATTCTCCGGCCGGACAGCGTCGGCGCACGCAGACCCGCTTCATCCGGTCGTCACCGCGCGGTATAAGGACGGTTCGAGTTTCCGTGTATGAATGGCGCAGCTTGGGTGCGGTCCCAGCCAAATAGACCGCGGGTTTCGTGTTGCTCTGCGTGGAGTCTGGTGATGACTGATGACGTACCGAAAAAGGAAAAACTCCCCCGCAAGGATTATGAGCGTGAGTTGGAAAAGCTCCAGGTCGAACTGTCTTATCTGCAGACCTGGGTCAAACAAGAGGGCCTCCGCGTCATCGTGGTCTTCGAGGGTCGCGACGCGGCCGGCAAGGGCGGTCTCATCCGCCGGCTCGTCGAACGCGTCAGCCCCCGCGTCTTCCGCGTCGTCGCGCTGCCCGCGCCCAGCGACCGCGAGAAAAGCCAGTTGTACATCCAGCGCTATGTGGCCCTATTCCCCGCCGCCGGCGAGGTCGTCATTTTCGATCGCAGTTGGTACAACCGCGCCGGCGTCGAACACGTCATGGGCTTCTGCACCCCCGAGCAACATCGGCAGTTTCTCGAGCGGTGCCCCATCATTGAAAAACACATTGTTGATAGCGGCATCCAGCTCATCAAGTACTGGCTCGAGGTCGGCAACGACGAGCAGAAGCGGCGCTTCGAGGCGCGCATCGCCGACCCGCTACGGCAGTGGAAACTCAGCGACATGGACCTGCCCGCGCGCGAAAAGTGGTATGCCTACTCCCATGCCCGCGACTCGATGCTGGAGGCAACCGATACTGCATGGGCGCCGTGGTACATCGTTCCCTCCGACGACAAGCGCCGCGCGCGCCTCAACTGCATCGCCCACTTTCTCAGCCTCATCCCCTACAGGAAGGTCAGGCACAAGGCCGTGGAGCTGCCCAAACGCGACAAGCGCGACGCGTACGATGACGTCGCCGCCATCGCCGGGCGGCGGTTCGTCTCCGAGCGATATTGATTTCGCGCGACCTCGGCCCCCTCATGTGAGACATAGGTGAACTGCGCCCCGCGCGCTCCGCAGTGTACACCCCGCCGTGATTCGCGGGCCTACGAGCGAAATGCGACGGACGGTTTTTCAGACGGCTACCGGCTCGTGGTTGGGAACGTTGGCGAAGTCATCGTCGAACTCGGGCTGAGCGTCCCAGGTGATGCGCAGCGAGATCGTTTCGCGTTCGTTCTTGCGGCGGGCCTTGACGCGGACGTGCACCGGCCCCTGCGGCGCGAGCGTCACCGCGTGTTTTCCCTCGTGCACGTTGAGCCGGCCGGCGCGCAGATCGGCAATGACACTCTGCAGATAGGCGGCCGCCTCCGCCAGTTCCATCTGATTGTCGACACGGACCTTTGCACCTGCCATGGGAAGTCCCTTTCAAGAAGTGGGCCACTGGAATACATATCAGTGTATCCGGCCGGTGGTGGCACCACAACGCTTTTGCGCAGATTGTGAGCAACGGGACGCAGCTCCACCCAAGCTCATGCGCCGCATGAAGTTGTCGAGCGGACTGCGGACATGCAAATCATGAATGGGCTGACTGGATCGCGCCGCGCTGCGGCGCGCACGGTCGGGCCGGGCTCAGATCTCGCGCCGCGGACCGTCGAGCAGATAGTGACCCGAGAGCCCCTGCTCGCTGAAGAGTTCGCTGAAGGGGACAGTCTGGCGCTTCAGACAACGGTCCAGCATACCCTTGACGAAGCCGCGTACCTGCCGCTGCTGCTCGGTGATCGGCAGGGTCGCGTCGATCACGTGCAGGTCAAACTCGGGCACCATTTCCTCATACTGCTCGAGAATGCGCTGTTGGAAGAGCTTGAAGCTCTCGTACGGGTCGTCGCTGAGGTTGAGGTCCATGCCGGCCTCGTAGTATTTGAGCGCCGGGCGGCCGGTGAGGATGCGCCGCAGCGCCTCGTCGAGAGGCACACGGAAGTAAAACGCCGCCGAGGGGCGCGGCGCGAACCGGTACAGGCGCCGCACGTATTCCGGATCGATGCCGCGCGCAACGTCGCGCGCGAAGGCGGTGTAGATGTAGCGATCGGTGAGGACGACGGCACCGGCGCGGAGCGGCGGGAGGATGGTGCGGTCGAGGCGGTCGGCAAAGTCGGCGGCATGAATCAGCGAAAACGTCATCGGGCTGAGGAGCTGCTGGTCCTTGCCGTACTTGGTGGTGGTGCGAACGAGCGGCGAGGAGTTCCATTCGCTGAAGTAACAGCAGTATCCCTGCGCGGCGATCCACTTGTGCAGCAGATCGAGCTGGGTGCTCTTGCCGGAGCCGTCGATGCCTTCGACGATGACGAGCTTGCCGGGCAGGTCGCCGTAATCGGTATAGCGCGGAGAAGTATCCATGATTCAGGTCCGTGCAGCATCCACCGGAGGGGCCACGGGCGTCCAACTGAACAGGGCGCGCGTGTGAAAAGCCGACTCGAACACGTCGGCCTTGCGCGCGGCGTAGCGGATGTTGATGGACGGCTCCGCCTCGGCGAGCACGTCGAACCGCACGCCCTGCGATTCGAGCCGCACGGTCACGCCGACGACATTCTGAATGTGCAGGCGGTCGAGCCCGTCAGCGACACGGAGGATACCCGCCAGATAGCGCACGAGCCGCTGATCGTCGTCGCCGAGCTTGGCGAAATTGGGGTGGCTGTCCTTCGGGCCGCCGCGGCGATGGTAGCGCGCGAGGTTGGCGATGATCTCGATTTCGCGCCGGGAAAAGAGCGGCAGGTCGGCGTGGATGATCATGTCGTAGCTGTGTTTGTGGTGCGCCGCCCAGGAGATGAGCATGCCGACGTCGTGCAGGATGCCGGCCGCGTTGAGCAGGCCGCGGCATTCCGGCCCGCCCCACGACGCCGCGGCGTCGGGCACGACGGCGGCAAGCTGATCGAAGATCTGCAGCGCCAGGCGCGTCACGTGCTCAGAGTGATCCCGTTCGTAGTGGCTGCGTTCGGCGAAGCGGCGGACGCTGTCGATCGCTTCGTGCTCGCAGCGCGGCCATCGTCCGGCGCGGAGGCCCAGTTCGTCGATCATCTCGGCGAGCAGGCCGTCGCGAATGCCGCCGTCGTGGACGCGCAGGCGGTCGACGCCGAGGTGCGCCATCAACCGCTCGATGATGCAGATGCCGGGGACGATGATCTCGGCGCGCTGGCTGCTCAGACCGGCGACGGCACAACGCTCGTCGACGGAAAGCCCGCGC
>CAZNDQ010000352.1:0-4815 GCA_964571825.1 uncultured Planctomycetales bacterium
TTGCCGTTGCCCCGCACCGGCCCGTCCAGCCGCTGCAGGTTGCAGTTCACCACGAAGATCAGGTTGCTCAGCGACTCCCGCGAGGCCAGCGTGATGGCCCCCAGCGTCTCCGGCTCGTCGCACTCCCCGTCACCCAGAAACGCCCACACCCGGCAGTCCGTCGTGTCCGCGATGCCCCGGTCCTTGAGGTACCGATTGAACCGCGCCTGATAGATTGCGCTGATTGCCGACAGCCCCATCGACACCGTCGGGAACTGCCAGAAATCCGGCATCAGCCACGGGTGCGGATACGACGACAGCCCGCCCTTGAAGCTGATCTCGCGGCGGAAGTTCTGCAGTTGCTCGCTGTCCAGCCGGTGTTCGAGATAGGCCCGCGCATACACCCCCGGCGCTGCGTGCCCCTGGAAGAAAATCTGGTCGCCCGCGAACCCGTCGGTTGAGCCGCGGAAAAAGTGGTTGAACCCGATCTCCATCAGCGTCGCCGCCGAGGCGAACGTCGAGATGTGCCCCCCGATCCCCGCCGACCGCCGGTTCGCCCGCACCACCATCGCCGCCGCGTTCCACCGCACCAGGCTCTTGATCCGCCGCTCGATCGCCCGGTCCCCCGGAAACGGCGGCTGTTGGTCCACCGGAATCGTGTTCACATACGGCGTGTTTGCCGTAAATGGGACAACCACCCCCGCCTGCCGCCCCCAATCGATCAGCCTTCCCAGCAAAAACTGAGCGCGCGCCGCACCGTGCCGCTTCAAAACCGCCTCCACCGACTCAATCCACTCACCGGTTTCGGTTGGGTCGACGTCGATCGGCGCAGTCTTGTGCGCCGCCGGCGCTGTGGTTGTTTTGGATGCCGGCGGGGTTGCTGCCTTGTTGTGTCTCGCCATGTCGGGGATTGTAGCCATAATTGCCGCATTCTCAATAGGTTATGGACATGCCGCGGTGAGGCGTCCGCAGACGCAGACACTACCGCGCGCGCTGCACGATGCGTTTCGCCGGAAAATTTCCAGAAAACCGATAGCCGCGCGCGCTGTTGATGCGTTGTCTGACCAGAGCCGTGCGGCGCGCCGCGCAGAGCGATCCGCCACCGGCCGGGCAAGTCCGCGAATATCGGCCCTTGCCCACAGATTAGCTCTGGCAGGAAAGGAATTCCAGCGAAGTCCTTCGTCCGCATCCTGACGTCGTGCGCGTCGGCGAACCCACCAAACCGTCGCCCCCGCGTGCGATTCAGAATGTGCGGTCACCGCTCGGACTGTCCGGTGGAGCGATGACGTAACGTCTTGGACGCTGGTCAGGCCGCGGCATTTGTTGGCCCTATGTCGCGGCTTTCCTTATGCGCGCGGTGCTTGGCTGTCGATCCGCTTACGAATTCTCGCGCGTATCTGCGTTCCAAATCGTCTCGACCGTCCCCGCGCGGACGGCATCGGGTGCCGACCAGACGAGAAAGAACGCTGCCTCGCGCAGCAATCGCTCGGCCCGCCGGCCGCGGACGTAGCCGCTGCCCTTGGCCAGGACCATCGCCGACGCCGCCAGACGCACTAACAGATCGTTCACCGCCACGCGCACCGATGTCGCTTCCGCCTCTGCCGCGCCGCGCTGCGCCTCCCAGCCGTCGCCTGCCCGAACTTCGGCTCCGCCCGCCGGCTGCCCTGCGCGGCGCGCCCTCTCGCGCTCGGCACACCTGGCCGCCGAATACACGCGCTCGCGCATGGCCGCGTACCGCACCCCTGCGCGCTCGACGAGCGCCCGCAACTCCGCTCCCACCGACAGACTCGTCCGCCGCATATCGTCCATCAACGTCCCCGCCAGCCCGATCCCCACCGTCGAGACCACCAGCGGCTTGACCGGCGCCCGCTGCCCCAGCACGTCCTTCCCCGGCCCGCGCACCACATTCGCCGGCGCCACGCGTACCCCCGCGCATCGCACCACGCTCGTCTCGGTGCCCGTCAGCGCCAACAACTCCAGCGGCTCTTCGACCGTCACCCCGGCCGCCTCGCGCCGTACGCACGCCAGCACCTGCATCCCATCGTCGAGCACCGCCCCCGTGACGATCGCCTCCGCCCGCGGCGCGCTCGTCACCCACGGCATGCGGCCGTCGAGCACGAATGCCCCGTCGGCCTCGCGCTGCGCGCGCAGCGCCGGCCCCTTCCCGCGCTTCGACGTCGTGAGCTGGCTGATTCCCACCGTCAGCAGCGTTTCGCCGGTTGCGCAGCGCGGCAACAGGTCCGCTGCCGCCGTGGCACCTCCCCCGTCCGCCAGCAGTTCGCACGCCCGGTCGTGCTGCGTCAGGATCAGCGCCAGCGCCAGGCTCCCCGCGCCGACGTGCTCATACACCGCTACCTGATCGCACGGGCTTAGTTCGCTGCCGCCGTAGCGCCGCGGGATGACCGCCCCGAGCAGCCCCGCCTGCCGGATGCGGCGCAGACCCTCCTCCGGCCAGGCTGACTCATCGCCCGCGTCGCCCAGCTCCAGTAACCCGTCGCGCAGTCGTACGAGATAATCCATCGGCGAATTGTAGCGCGCCGGCGGCCGCCGCTTATTGCGTCATCCACTTGACGACGGCCACGCGCGCCTCGTCGAACCCGGTGTACGCGAAGAAGACGAGCGTCACGATCAAACCCGCGTTGATGATCCATCCGTTGCGGAACCGCTCCCCCACCCACGCGGTGCGGTTGTTCAGCAGCAGCAGCGTCAGCGCCAGCAGCGGCATGAACATCGCCCCCGAGACCCCGTACGCGAGCTGCACGTCGGCGAGGTTTTGCCACAGCAGCACAAGTGGCACCACCGCCAGCGCGACCATGTACCCGCGATACGCCCGCGTCTTCGTCAGGTCGATCTGCGCCCGCTCCTCGGCCGGCAGCCGCCGCCGCAGCAGCAGGAAATCCGCGAACAGGTAGGGGACGCTCTGCCACACCCCCAGCAGGCTCGAAAACACCGCCCCCCAGAAGCCGAGCAGGAACACCCACCGCCCCACGGGCCCCACGGCCGCTTCGAGCTGCTGCGCCAGCGACAATGCGAGCCCGTCGCCGCCGCCTTCGAGGTCCACGCGCGAGCCGATGATCACCATCGCCATGCCGAAGAGCGACGTCATGAGGTAGCCGGCCGCGAGGTCGATGCGGCAGGGGCGCATACCGGCCTCGCCGCGCCGCCCAGCCTCGCGAATCCAGTAGCCGTAGGAGAGCAGCGTCACCGTGCCGCCGACGCCGCCGAGGACGCTGAGCACGTACCTCGTGCCGCCGGGCGGGATGCGCGGGACGAGCGTTCCCGCGAGGACGCCCGACCAGTCCGGGCGGATCAGCACGGCCGTCGCCATCACCGTGACGAACATCAGCGCGATGCACACGCCCATCACGCGCTCGAACAGGCGGTAGCCGCCGACGCGCACGAGCACGAGCCCGACGAGCGAGTGCACGATCCCCCAGATGATCTTCGAGGTGCGCTCATCCCCCAGCGGCAGCAGCGCGGCCCCGGCGATGCCGCAGCCACTGACCATCGCCCCGCCCACGCCGAACGACCAGATCAGCAGATACGCCAGGAACACCCACTGAATCCACGCGCCGAGCCGCTCGACCCAGCCCTCGAGCAACGTCGTGCCCGTCGCCAGTTGCCAGCGGGCGAGTCCCTCGTTGAGCAGCCACTTGAGCAGCCCGCCCGCCAGCGCCGCCCAGATGACGACGAGCCCGAGCTTCGACCCGGCGAGGCTGGCGTTGACGAGGTCCCCCGACCCCACGCCGGTGGCGGCGACCAGCATCCCCGGCCCCAGCGCAGCGAGAGCCGACCCGACCCGCCGCGCGCAGGACTGATGATGATCTTCATTCGCGCGGCCGTCAGAATTCCGTTTCACTATGGTGTTTTGGTGCCAGAATACAGGCTTAAGCTACCAAGCTTTCGGCGACTCAGTTTTTGTCAGAATCGCAAACGGCGCAATCTCCCTCTGAATGAAGTCCTTGATGTCTAGTGCGGCACTTAAATCCTTCACCTCACCATCCGGCACACCATCAAGGTACTCGCGATATCTCTTCTTAGTCCCGATCTCATGACGATGCTTGCCGTACTTGATCTTCGCGCGGCTGCCATCCAGAAAGATCACATGTGCCCTGGTCTTGCTCGTCAGGTCATTTGCCTCCACCTTGAACACGAGTTGTGACCCCTCAGCGGCGGCGATGACGTGCTCGGATTTTGCCAGGGGCATCTCGCCAACCAGATACAGCCAGCCAGACCTGATTTGTAGGCCAGGCCAATTGAACGCGCTATCAGGATCCGAAGGCTCAAATGACCACTCCGCCGGCCTTCCCGCATCAAGAGGAAGAATCAATGCCTCGTATTTATGATATCGCGCAGTCGGGCCGTCACCGGTCTTCCACTGTACGACCGCCTTGACCGGCACGCTCGTCAGGAATTCGCGCTTGTCCTCGATGTCAAGGACGCCCATCCGGATTTCGCTGATGGTCTCCCGGCCCCTCAGCCTCGCCCTCTCCGGACAATGGCACCCGATCAGGCATAAAGCGAGCGCCGTAAATCCTCCGAACTGCGCGAACCTTCTCATACAGCGTCTCCACTCAAGATGAACGCCACGCCACCGCGGCACGTCGCCACGATTCTCGGATGGCAGCACGCGGCCCAATTGGGTAAGGTACATGCAGGTGCCGTCCGAGAATCGTCATCTACTGCCACGAGGCAATCGTCGCCCCTTGGTTTCACCACGCCTTCGGCGACTGAGTGTTCGTCGCCACCGCCGCTTCGTTTATCTTGCCCCTAATAAAACTCTCATGGGTCGTGCCCGATAAGTTCTTTTCGCCCCCCTGCGGAGTCACAGTTGTG
>CAZNDQ010000353.1:0-4805 GCA_964571825.1 uncultured Planctomycetales bacterium
CGCCACGTCGTTCTCGGCGCCGACGACGACGCGGTCGGGGCGGAGGAAGTCGTCTACGGCCGAGCCCTCCTTGAGGAACTCGGGGTTGCTGACAACGTGCACCTCGTGCGGCGTGACGGCGCGGACGGCGTTCTCGATGCGGTGGCCGGTGCCGACGGGGACGGTGCTCTTGACGACAATAATGCGCGGCTCGTCGATGAGCGGAGCGATCTGCTCCGCTGCATGCAGAAGGTGAGTGAGGTCGGCGGCGCCGTTGGCGTCCGGGGGCGTACCAATGGCCAGGAAGATCACGCGCCCGTGGCGAACACCCTCGGCCAGGTCGGCGGTGAAGCGGATGCGCTGGGCACGGAGGTTGTCGGCCAGAAGGTCGGGCAGACCGGGCTCGTAGATCGTGCATTCGCCGCGCGAGAGACGGCAGACCTTGTCGGCGTCGATGTCGACGCAGACGACGTGATTGCCGGCATCCGCGAGGCAGGTGCCGGTGACGAGGCCGACGTAGCCGGACCCAAGGACCGTGATACGCATCGAAACAGTTCTCCAGCACCTGCGTCGGCCGGGCGCAGTAAACTCGACGGCGGCGGCAATTCGGCCGACAAATAGACGAGCCGGCTCCGGCGGACGCGGATACAAGGTACAGGCTGGCGCGGCGGCGTCCAATCGGTCGATGTCAGGGTGTGGCAGGACGCAGGTGCCGCAAGGTTCCCAAAGTATTTTGACCCGGCTGTCTGTTGCGGCCAGAATCAGGCGACAGTTCCATGGATTCACCTCAATCCGAAACGCCACTCTCGACGCTGCTGCTGGTGGACGATGCGTTCGCTGAGCGCTGGGCGGAACTGCTGCCGCGCCTGTGCGTCGGACTGATCGATCATGCGGTGCGGTCGTACGTGATTTGCGGGCGGCACGCGCGCCTCGGGAACATGCTGGGCCCGGCGCGGATTGAGTCGGTGCCGCAGAAGTGGTTCGAGCGGCGCGGTGCGCGGCTGGGTGAGGTGCTGGGGCGGATGCCGGAGCTGCGCGAGTCGGTGATTCACCTGATGGGTGGCGGGCTGCTCTGGGCAGCGCGGCGGCTGCACGAGGCGCACGGCGCGCCGATCGTCGCCCAGGTCACGGCACTGGACGATCTGGCGCCGCTGCGGTCGCTGCCGGGCGATGCGCTGCACGTGCTGGCGGCGAGCGAGGCGCTGTGCGGTGCGGCCGCCGCGCAGGTTGGCCTCGCCGAGGACCGAGTGCATCTCGTGCGGCCGGGCGTGCGCGCTGCGGAGCGCACGCCGCCGCTGGAGACGGAACCGGGGCCGCTGACGGTGTTCGTCTGGGCCGCGGCGAAGTCGATCGGGTCGCTGTCGGCGGTGTTGCGCGCGGCCCAAGTGTTGCCGGCGCGGGGGGCCGACCCGCTCCTGTTTGTCCTCGGCGCGGGGCCGATGGAAAACGCGCTGCGGCGCGAAGTGGCGCGGCTGGAGCTGCGGGCACGCGTGACGTTCGTCAGCGAGCATCATGCAGCGCTGATCGGAGCGTCGGGTGAGCACGTGTTTGTGCTGCCCGAGCCGCCGCGCGAGTGCGGTCTGCCAACACTGACCGCGATGGCCGAAGGGGTGGTCGTCGTGGCCGCGGGGGCGGGCGTGCATGACGCAATCCGCGAGGGCGAGACGGCGCTGCTGTTCAAGGGGGGCGACGCCGCCTCGCTGGCGGCGATGCTGGATCGGCTGGCGCAGGACCGCCCGCTGGCGCGACGGCTGAGCGACGAGGGGCGGCGGCGCATCCGCGAGCACCATCAGGTGAGCACAATGATCGAGCGGACGGTGTGGGTCTACCGTCAGGCGGCGGGCGCGGCACAACCCGCAGCGCGAGGCTGAGGCGGGGCGCTACCTCAGCGTGATCTCGGCGACGACGCGCGCCGTGCGCAGATCGGTGAGTTCGACCAGGAGCAGCAACTCGTCGCGGCGCGTGAGGATGGGCAGAACCCAGGGCACGTGCGCGATCTCGCGGACGACGGCGTTGGCCGGCAGCGCCTGGCATAACGTCAGCGCTGCAACTTGACCGCCGCAAGGAAGGCGCGAAACTCCGCCGCGTCCATGTACCCGATTTGTGGTTGTCCGACCGCCGTCGTATCGGGGCGGTAGACGACAAAGCCCGGCGTGCCCGTGATCCCGATGCGCTCAGCCTCGACAACCAGCGACGGGTAATCTTTGCGCAGCAGCACAAAATCCCTCAGGCGTGTTCGGACGTCGGCGTCGGTGAACACCTCGCGGTCCATTTTTGCGCAGTACTGACAGAAGAGCGACGAATAGTGCACCAGCACTAAACGGTTTGTGCGTTGCGCCTGGCGGAAGGCCTGGGCGGGGTCGTATTCCCATTTCGGGCTGGCGCAGCCAGGCGTCGCCAAAAACACCGCTGCGAGAGGGATGAGCAGCGATCTGAGGGGTGGTTGGCGGTGCCAAGGCAGATCGTTGGAAGACACAGATCGACCGGGACTTAGGGGAAGGTCGCGCATCGCCATATAATCATGCCTGCCGCACGGATGGACAAGGGCGAGCCAAGGGGAGACTGAATTTGCCCAGGCCGGACGCAATCGTGCTGCTGAGTGGCGGATTGGACAGCGCGACGACGCTGGCGATCGCACGCGGCGAGAATCGCGCAAGTGCCGCGCTGAGCTTTGGTTACGGGCAGCGTTGTCGCCAAGAGGTGGAGCACGCGCAACGCGTGGCGAAGAGCCTGGGGGCGATCGAACATCGAGTGGTCGAGGTCGACCTGGGTCAGTTTGGCGGGTCGGCACTCACGGGCGCAGCCGAAGTGCCAAAAGATCCGGTGGCTCCGGGAGTTACTGCCGGGCGGGCGATCCCGGTCACGTACGTTCCGGCGCGCAACATTCTGTTTCTCTCTTATGCGCTGGCATGGGCCGAGGCAAGCGGGGCGGGCGAGGTGTGGATCGGCGTAAATGCCGTTGACTACTCGGGTTATCCCGATTGCCGGCCGGAGTTTGTCGAGGCGTTCCAGCGGGTGATCGACGTGGGGACGCGGCGGGGAGTGGAAGGGGGCGCGGTGCGCGTGCGGACGCCGCTCATCGGGATGCGCAAGGCGGAGATCTTGCGCCGGGGTCTCGAATTGGGGGTGGATTATTCGCTCACAATAAGTTGTTATGATCCGGACGGTTACGGCCGGTCGTGCGGGCGTTGCGAGAGTTGCCGCCTGCGGCTGGCGGCGTTTGCCGAAATCGGCATGAAGGACCCGATCGTATATGCCTGAGGGCAAAGTGGTTGTGAACGAAGTGTTTTACTCGATCCAGGGCGAGAGCTCCTGGGCGGGCCGGCCGTGCGTGTTTGTGCGGCTGACCGGGTGCCACCTGCGGTGCGGGTATTGCGACACGGAATACGCGTTCTACGAGGGGAAACCGCGGTTCGTCGAGGACGTCATCGAGGAGGTGCGGGGGTATGGCTGCGATCTGGTGGAGGTGACGGGCGGGGAGCCGCTGTTGCAGGCGGGGACGCCGGAGTTGTGCCGGCGGCTGTGCGATGTCGTCAAGAACGTGCTGATCGAGACTTCCGGGGCGTGTGACATCTCGGTGCTGAACCCACGGGTGATCCGGATCATGGACCTCAAGTGCCCGTCCAGCGGGGAGTTGGAGCGGAACCGGTGGTCGAACCTCGCGCACCTCCGGCCGGTGGACGAGGTGAAGTTCGTCATCGGGGACCGCGCGGACTTCGACTGGGCGCGCAACGTGTTGCGGGAGCACGAGTTGGCCAAGCGGTGCGGCGTGCTGTTCTCACCCGTGTTTGAGGGAATCGCGTATGATCAGCTCGCGGCGTGGATTCTCGAGGAGCGGCTGCCGGTGCGGATGCAGCTCCAGATGCATAAGTTCATCTGGTCGCCGAGTTTACGGGGCGTGTGAATGATCGCGCGGTTGAGCAGGTCGTTTGGATTCGAGGCGGCGCACTGGCTGCCGACCTTTCCCGAGGGGCACAAGTGCCGGCGGATGCACGGGCACAGCTTCCGCGTGCAAGTGTTTGTGGAGGGGGAGGTTAGTGAGGAGCGCGGATACCTGATGGACTTTGCCGAGATCAAGGCGGCGACGCGCGAGGTGGAGGAGCAACTCGACCATCGGGTGTTGAATGAGGTGGGGGGGCTGGAAAACCCGACGGCGGAGAACCTGGCGCGGTGGATCTGGGAGCGACTGGCGGGCAGGCTGCCGCTGCTGGCGGAAGTGGTGGTGCATGAGACGTGCACGTCGGCGTGTCATTACCGCGGGCGATGAAGCAAGCGCCGATGAGGAAAGGGGTTACGCGGCTTGCCGGGGGCGGGAGCCGGGGTTAGAATCGGGGCGTATCTCTGGGCTGTAGTTCAACTGGTAGAACGTCTGACTCTGGATCAGAAGGTTCAAGGTTCGAGTCCTTGCAGCCCAGGTGGCAGGAAACAGCGACCAGTGGTCGGTGGCGGGTGACTCGCAAGACTGGCGCATGTGGGTCGTTGTTCCTCGGCCGTCACTTCTTCGCGTAAGTCGTTATTTCGCGTCGGGCAAAACCGCACGTCACTCCTTATTATGCGTCCGCGTCAATTCGTTCGTCAGTGCGTGATTTTCGAGGGCGGAAATCGCGCGCAAGTCCTTGTTTTTCGTTGTTTCTGGTCGGTTTTCGTCAGTGACGTTTTTTCGAGCGCTGGCTTGGTGCGGCCGCATCAATTGCGCCCGCGCTTCGATACATATCGTTTGTAAATATCGTCTCCGCAGCAGGTTACAAATGCGGTTCTGGCGTCCCAGTCAAGGGAATCTGACTCGCGGCCGCGCGCGGGGGGCGAAAATTTTTTTGAAAAATCCG
>CAZNDQ010000354.1:0-4802 GCA_964571825.1 uncultured Planctomycetales bacterium
ACGCCGCGTCAATGCTCTCAGCCGAGGGCGACACCGCCGGCGCCGCCGCCGCGCTCGCCCCGGCCGGCGCCGCCGCAACCCTGCGCACCACCCGCGGCCGCGCGATCGCGTGCTTCCGCCGGCTGATCGGCTTGCCCCGCCGGCCCCCCTCGATGAACGTGATGCTGTCGTAGTAATCCTCGAGCGGAATGAACGCCCCCACTGACTCCGCCCACTCCCGCAGCTTTCGATTGCACGAAAGCTGCCACGAATACAGCTCGATCCCCCACCCCTTGCGATACATCCGCTGCAGGTCCGCCAGAAATCCTTCCCCCTCGTCGTGCCCGCTCCCGTCCCCCGTCAGCAGCGCCACCACCGACGGCGGATAGTCGCACAGCACGCGCAGCATGCTCAGTTGCAACGTCTGGTCCACGCCCTGTTCCGTCCCGCTGCTGTTGCCCCGCTCCAGCGAGATCACCCGCAGCGGCGTCACCCGCGCCGAGTTCTCCAGCCGGCTCAAAAGGTTGCCCAGCTCCGGCGGCACCGAGCCCACCACCACGCCCCGCTCGATCGACCGCCCGCATCGCACCAGATCCACCAGGTGCTCGAAGTAAATCCGCACCGCATAACGGCTCTGAAACGGATCGCGCGACATCGCAATGTCCTGCGCCGGAATGTATATATTCGAGTTATCCCAGAAAAGAAATAATTTGTCCTTCGCCATGTGACCCTCCGTCGCGCGCGCCGCCCGCGCGCCGCCCGCGCGCCTTCCCCCGCGTCGGCTCGCGACGGCGGGACCGCACCGCCGACGCCACCGACGAGCGCCGATTATAGAAGCTCCGAACGAAGGAACAAGCACCGGTTGCGCCCGTCCCGCCCGCGCGACGGACACGCACGCGCCGCGCGTAGGCGACGATCAACGGCCGGTACCGATCGACTTACGCCTGTCACGCCGCGTGGTTGTCGAGGTCCCGGAGCCCCCCAGCAGCGCCGTGCACCTCACTGTGCTCACCAGCGGATCACGAGGCGAATCGCTCATCGGCCACATCCTGCGCGGCAGTCGGGGGGACCACAGCCCGGCGCCCGGCCCGCGACGCCCTGGCCCCCGCCCACACCTTTCTTCGCCCACCAGTATGCGGTCCTATTCAACACAGGAAACAAGAAACCAGTCCTCGCGCGCCGTGACACACTGCGTCGGCACATCCACAGTATGCCGAATCCCTCCTGTCGCGGCGGAGGACGAGCGTCCCCGAGCCTCAAGGGTCGCCGGGAGATGGCGCTGCCTGTCCATCATGGCTGGCACGGGTGGGTGCCCGAGTGTGCTAGCCGGTGAAATTCGTGGCGAAGATGACGAAATCGGACAGGTCCACGTCGCCGTCGCCGTCGAGATCGGCGCGGTTGGGGGGTGCACATGGTGAAGGCTGGTTGGCACCGGAATAGCACTTGGCGAACAAGAGAAAATCGTCAAGGTCGACGTCGCCGTCGAAGTCCAGGTCGCCGGGGATGAAATCCTCACACTCATCGGGGACGCCGTTCCCGTTGATATCGAGTGACGATTGCAGAACCAGGTCGCAAACGTCGAGCAGGCCGTTCTCGTTGCAATCGAACTCTGCACCGGAAGAAAGGTCACAGTCGTCGGGCGCGCCGTTCGCATCGCAATCATGCAAGGGCCCGTCAACGATCTCAGACAGGTACGCCAGCGCATCATGCGGGGCGCCTGAGAAAAGCTGGTTGCCGCGAAGCACGCCGACATTCCCGATGCCGTTGAGCCGCGCTTTGTATTGCCAAGTGCCACCGTTGCGGGCAAAGAGATACAGCCAACAATTCTGAGTCAATTCTCCGGTACCGACAATCGCCAGGTTGCCGCTGACTGACAATCTTGCACCGAACGAACTCGGAGCAGCGGGGTCAGTTGTCCGCAACTCTCCCTGAATCGTCCACTGGTCACCGTTCCTGACAAACACGAACGCTCCTCCCCTGGCGCCAACAACAGCCGTGGCGCCGTCCAGTGCCACTGCGGTGCCGAAGTTGCGCGCCGACCCGCTATTTGGCCGGGTGAGCTTGGCCTGCTGGGCCCAATTGGTGCCGTCGGAGACGAAGACATATGCCGCACCCTCGCCCTCGCCGCCGGCGTCCCATGCGCCGATCAACGCACTGTCGCCATCGAGTGCAACCGCCGACCCAAAGTTGCTGTTCGCGGCGGCATCGCCGGCGACAAGCCGAGCCTGTTGTGACCAGATGCTCGCCTCGCGGGTGAAGACATATGCGGCACCGGTCGGCTGGCCGCCAACAAGGTCGCCAGGGGCTCCGGCAAGAAGCACGTCCCCCTGAAGGTCGACCGAGTATCCAAAGTATGCCCCAAGCTGTGGTGCATCAGCTCTCAGTTCTGCCTGCTGTTTCCAGTGCGGAGTCTGATAGGTATAGACGAAAACGGATCCGGAGAAGTCATGCAGGCCGTAGTCACTGCAAACAGCCGTATCCGCGTCCAGAGCAACCGACCAGCCAAAGAAGTACAGTTCCACATAGTCACCGGGCAGCAGCAAGTATGGATACAGGGGCGAGTATTCACTTGAGGTCTGAACGACATACACGGATCTGTTCGGGGCCCCGACGACGGCGAAGTCATTGTCCATGGACACGGAAGCTCCGAATGACTCTTGGCTATAGCCGTAGTTCGTCGAACGAAAGATCTGCTGGCTGACTGCGTGCGGAAGTTCGCATGCGTCGGCTAAATTGTTGGCATTGCAGTCGACGTCGCACATGTCCGGGACGCCGTTACGCTGACAATCTCCGAACAGTGCATCGTCGCCACAATTGTCGGACAGGCCGTTCACATTGCAGTCATTGTTCGCGAACGTGCGCAGCACGACAATCAAAATACTCGAATCAGGATTGCCAACCGGGAAGATGCGCGCCTGGCGGATGCCGGGCGTTGGCGCGCTCGCGCGAAGTTGCGTGCGCTGTCGCGGGCGCAGGCCAGTGGTCGTGGCCGGTGTGCCGATCTGGGCGCCGTTTTCATCGAAGAGGAGGAGCTGCGCGCCGGAGTCGACGGTGGCGCCGACGACTTCAAACTGGACGATCGATTGCGGAAAATCAAAGTCAACGCGCAATTGCACCTGATCACTGACGGCCCAACGTTCGCCGGATTGACTCAAATGACGAGCGAAAACGCGAGTACCGACAAAGGAGGTCGCGCGCGCGAAAACCGCAGCGGCTTGTGGGTTTGGAAGTGGGATTCCGAAGCTGTCGGTTTCGGTCACAGTGACGTGGTCGAAAAAGACGTTCAGCGCCCGAGTGGCCTGTGCGGAAGCCGGGTCAAAGGTATGGTCTCGATCAAAGTCGAGGCAGACCAGGTCGGGACTGTCCGGATTGTTGACACCGGGGTCGGGCACACCATTTCCGTTACAGTCCGCGCTGTTGCCGGCAACGATATCGCAAATGTCGGATACGCCGTTCATATTGCAGTCGAAGTCGCAACTGTCGGGGACTCGGTCCCCGTTGCAATCGGATTCTTCCCCGGCAGTGATATCGCAGGCGTCGGACACGCCGTTCAGGTTACAGTCGAAGATCAGTTCACACTCGTCAGGTATGCCGTTGGGTTCGCAGTCGAGACTTGTTTCGTCGGCAATGTCGCACTCATCGGGTACGGCGTTGACGTTGCAGTCCGATGAAGTGCCTTCCGAAATGTCGATCTCGTCGGCAATGCCGTTGTTGTTGCAGTCGATAAACGGTGCGCCGGCGCGAGCCGAACAAAGCGAGGCCCCGAAGACGATCAATGCACAACCGACAAGAAACCAACGCCTTGGCCGGGTAGCAATGCAGCCTGTCATCAGGTGGTCCTCCGACTGGCAAGCTCCCCTTGGCCGGTGCACCGGATTGGTCTGATGATTCTACACCATGTGCCGGGGCCGAACCAAGAGAATGTTCGAGAAACGCCTTTGATCACCCCGCGTCCCATTTTGGCACGTAATTGCCGCCAGCACCGCGACTTCCCACCGCGATTGCCCCCATGCGGCCACTCCGCCAACACACTTCGGGTTCGTGTGAATGCTCCATTCGTCTTCTCGCCAATTCCCTTTGGGCCGGGTGCGACCGGGGCGTGCATCCCCGCCGCAACCGACCAACCCCGATAGATAAAGAGCCCATTCGTGCGAACAGACATCCCCCGCGCCCGTCCCGCATGCGTGACGAAAACGAACGCTCCGCGTCGCGTTTCCGGTTCGCTGCCGGTATGCTCCACGCGTCCCGACCGCGGCCAGGATCGGAAACCGATCACGCATGAGTTCTGCAGCGCACGACGACACGCTTCCTCCCGCACCCGACGAAGTCGTGGTCTTGCTCACGGCGCCGCAGCACGTCACTGAGCCCGCACTCCTCGAACGCTGCCGTGCCGTCCTCGCTCCGGCCGAACGCGACCGCGCTAACCGCTTCGTCTTCGACCGCGACCGCCGCCGCTTCCTCGTCGGCCGATCGCTGCTCCGCTGGGCGCTTTCCCGCTGCGCCCCCGTCGCGCCGCCGGACTGGACCTTCACCGAAAACGAGTTCGGCCGCCCCGAGATCGCCGCGCCCCCAATCGCCCTCCCCCTGCGCTTCAACGTCTCCCACACCGAAGGCCTCGTCGCCGTCGCGCTCTGCCGCGGCCTGCCCGTCGGCGTCGACGTCGAACACCTCGCCCGCCGCGTCTCGGCGCTCGAACTCGCCCAGCGCTACTTCTCCCCGCGCGAAGCGGATGACCTGCGCCGCTGCCCCGACGCCGGGCGTAACGACCGCTTCTTCGACTACTGGACGCTCAAGGAGGCCTACATCAAGGCGCGCGGGATGGG
>CAZNDQ010000355.1:0-1691 GCA_964571825.1 uncultured Planctomycetales bacterium
GCGACGAGCGGGGGGGGCCGGTGGGCGCGCGGGGGGGCGGATGGGAACGGCGGGCGGGTGGTGAGCTTCGGGCCGGGGGGGGGGGCTGAGCCGCTGGGGGAGTTGGCGTTTCAGGAGTCGTGGGAACGGAAGGCGTTTGAGATTGCGGGGCGGGCTTATCGCGTGCCGGCGCAGCGGGCAGCGGATTTTCTGGCGGGGCGGATGTCGGACGGAGCATTGGAGACGAGCTGCCCGGTGGGGGCGACGTGGGCGGATGTCCGCGCGGTGGTGCCGGCGGCGGTGGCGGAGGCGGTGGCGCGGGCGCTGCCGATGTTCGAGCGGCGGATGCCGGGGTTCGCGGGCATGGACGGGGTGCTGACCGGTCCGGAGAGCCGGGTGAGCGCGCCGGTGCGCATTCTGCGCGACGAGGCGACGCGGGAGTCGGTGAGCGTGGCGGGGCTGTATCCGGTGGGCGAGGGTGCGGGGTACGCGGGGGGGATCGTGAGCTCAGCCGTGGACGCAATGAAGTCGGCGGAAGTGGTAATGGCGAAGCGGGGGCCGGCGAGATAGCGCATGCGTCGCTCCGCGACGCATGCGGGTGCGAAGAGTGCGAAGAGTGGGAAAGGTGGGAAAAGTAAGAGTGCGAGTGAACGGGCCGGTGGGAGAAAGTGAAAGGTGGATGTGATGAACGTGCAAGGTATGCAGGTGGGACGGGTGAATGTGCAGTGGACGGCCGGGTTGTGTGCGATCCTTGCGAGCGTCTTGATGGTATGGGCAGTGGCGGACGCGCGGGGCGAGGAGAGCGCGCTGAGCGAAGGGAAGCGGCAGGTGGAGGATGCGCTGGGGCGGCTGATGGCTGCGCGGCGGGCTCAGTCGGCGGGTCTGGTGTCGGGGGCGTGGGTGAATGGGATACAGGATGAGGCGGAGATCGCCAAGCTGACGCTGGAAATGCTGCAGATGGAGGAGGACGCAGCGGCGGGGACGCGCTCGCAGGAGGAGGCCGACGCGGCGGCGGCGGACATTCACTACCGGCTGGAACTGCTGGAGGAGCAGGCGGCGCGGCGGCGGTTGGAACTGGCGCGGGGGCTGGCGGAGAAAGGGCTGTTGGCGCCGGGGGAGCTGAAGTCGCTGGAGGACGAAGCGGCGCAGGCGGAGATCGAGGTCAGCCTGGCGCGGCTGGAGGGGGAACGGCTGAGCGGCGCGGTGACTCCGGCGGACTACGCGAAGTCGGTGGGGCCGCTGGTGGAGCGGCACGCGGCGCTGGAGGTGCAGCAGGCGCGGGCGGAAATGGACAAGGTGCAGATGCTGTTCGCCAGCGGGCAGGCGATGCGGACGGACGTATTGGAGGCGCGGAGCGCGCTGGCGGAGGCGGAGTACGGGCAGAGAGACGCGGCCGTGCGGGTGCGGGTGCTGCGCGGAGAGATCGCGGACGCGGCGGCGGATCGTGAGCGCGCGGCGCTGCGGCTGGCGGCGGCGAAGGAGCGCGTGGACCGCTGCCGGGAGATGCTGGAGGCAGCGCGGCGGGGGAAGGAGTTCGGGCTGATGCCGGAGGAGATGACGAAGTACGCGACGGATGCGCTGGCGCGGGCGGAGGAGGAGCAGCGCGCGGCGGAGGGGGAGAGGAAGAAGTGATGGAGTAGCATGTAAGAATTGCGGATTGCGGAATGCGGATTGCGGAATACTGGCGATCGGGCGTCGGTTGGCGTGCTGGG
>CAZNDQ010000355.1:1791-4789 GCA_964571825.1 uncultured Planctomycetales bacterium
CGCACAAGCGATTAGAGATGCTTCGCTGCGCTCAGCATGACGGATCGGCGCTCAGGATGACGGCATCTGTGTTGGCGTGCTGGGCGCACAAGCGATTAGAGATGCTTCGCTGCGCTCAGCATGACGGATCGGCGCTCAGAATGACGGCCAAGGGCGCGGCGGGATTCGCCGTCGCTCAGGGTGACGCGGTGGGGCGCGGGGCGCTGCGCGAGGGTTCGAGGCGTTCGCGGTTCTGCATGTAGGGGCGGAGGGCTTTGGGGATCACGACGGAGCCGTCGGCGCGCTGATTCAGTTCCAGCAGTGGTATGAGGATGCGCGGGCTGGCGATGACGGTGTTGTTGAGCGTGTGGCAGAACTGCACCTTCTGATTGGCGTCGCGATAGCGGAGTCTGAGGCGGCGGGCCTGGAACTCGTGGAAGCGCGAGGCGCTGTGGGTTTCGGAGTAGTTGCCGCGCGAGGGCATCCATGTCTCGATATCAAATTTCTGAATCTGGCCCATGCCGAGGTCGCCGGTGCAGACGTTGACGACACGGTAGGGCATTTCGAGGGCCTGCATGACGGCCTCGGCGTTGGCGACGATCTCGTCGTGGAAGCGTCTGGAGAGTTCGGCGTCGTTGGCGCAGATGACGACCTGTTCGACTTTCTCGAAGAGGTGGATGCGGTAGAGGCCGCGCGTGTCTTTTCCGGCGGCGCCGGCCTCGCGGCGGAAGCAGGGGCTCAGCGCGACGAAGCGCTTGGGCAGCTCGCTTTCGCTGAGGATTTCGTCGGCGTGGTAGGCGGTGAGGGAGACCTCGGCGGTGCCGACGAGCGAGAGTTCGTCGCGTTCGCAGAGGTAAGCCTGGTCGCGGCCGGTGGGGAAGTAGCCGGTACCTTCCATCATCTTTTCGAGGACGAGGACGGGGACGGTCATCGGTTCGTAGCCGCGGGCGACCATCATGTCGTGGGCGAGGCGGAGGACAGCCTGGTGGAGGAGCGTGCCGTCGCCGCGGAGGACGTAGTTGCGCGTGCCGGCGAGCTTGACGCCGCGCTCGACGTCGATGATGCCGAGCGCTTCGCCGAGCTGAAGATGGTCTTTGGGTTCGAAGTCGAACTGCGGCACGGTGCCGACGCGGCGGACCTCGACGTTTTCGGTGTCGTCGGCGCCGTCGGGGACGTCGGGTGCGGGCGGCTGGGGGACGGTGAGCATGAGGGCGTCGAACTCGGGGAGAATCTGCTTCTCCTCTTCCTCGAGGGCCTGGAGCTGCGCTTTGATCGCGCTGAGTGATTCCTGAAGCTGCGCGGCCTCCTGCTTGATCTGCTCAGCCGTCATGCCCTGTTCGAGCGCGCGGCGGTACCAGTCGCTTTTCGGATTGCGGTAGAGCGCGAGCTGGGGGCCGCCCTCCTTTTGCTGGTGGCGGAGGTCGTCGAGGCGGAGCTGGATTTCGCGGCGGCGCGCGTCGACGGCGAGCAGCCGGTCGAGGTCGCAGGCGACCTTCTTGCGGCGGCAGGTCTGGCGGACGAGATCGATGTTTTCACGGATGTACTTGATGTCGAGCATGCGAAAACCCCAGCTACGATCGGCTGCGTGGCCCGCCGGCTTCGTTCTCGTGCCAAAATCGTCCTCGTCGTATCATTGGATACGCCTGCCGCGATTTTGTCCCTGCGGCCTCGCCGCCGTGCCCTCGCTCGATCTCGCTCACCGCAGTCTTGAGCAAGAGCCTGATGAAGCGGGGAACGATATACGGAGCGCGGGAGGCTGTCACGTCTCGTCGAAGAGCGACTCGTCTTCGTCGGAGGGTCGCTCGTCATCGGCGGGGTGGTCGGGGCGGAGGCCCTGCAGTTCGAAGAGACGGGCGGGGGCGACTCGTTCGCCGGTGCGCGCAGCCAGGTAGGCGGCGTCGATGGTGGCGAGGGCGGCGAGGTGGAAGTTGGCGCTGTGCTCGGGGAGCGGCGTTTCGAGGCGGACGTCGTGGAGGAAGGCGTCGATGCTGAGCGTGGTGGGGTTGAGGGGCGCGCATGCGCGCTGCTGGAGGAGTTCGCCGCCGGCATCGAGGAGGCGCCACTCGGAGGCGGTGACCCGCAGCGAGCCGTCGAAGCCGTGGAAGTGAACGACGGGGGGGCTGTCGGGGGAGATCCAGCAAAGTTCGATGCTGCCGAGCGTGGCGGGAGCAAAGCGAAGGTGAACGAGCGCGGTGTCTTCGGTGTCATAGGCGTGGCCGGGCGGGGGCGGGGTGCGGCGCGTGATCTGCGCGCTGACTTCGGCAGGCAGGCCGAGGCGGCTGACGAGCAGGTCGAGGATGGGGTAGCCGTCGTGGAGGAGGACGCCGCCGCCGGCGCGGGCGCTGTCGCCGCGCCAGCCGAAGTCGGGCCCGCGGCGCTGAACGGAGACGGCGCGGACGAGGAAGGTGCGGCCGATGCGGTCGAAGTGCTCGGCGGCCTGTTGCCACGCGGGGTAGAGCAGCCACGGGCGCGGCGCGGCGAGGCGCGTGGCGTGCTGCGCGAAGCGGCGCGTGAGCTGGACGCCTTCTTCGAGGTTTCGCGCGAGGGGGGCGGACTTCCAGACGGGGAGTTTCTTTTCGGCGGCGACGCGCAGCGCATCGTGTGTGCGCGAGTGAGGGCCGGCGACGAACAGCGCGTCGAGCTTCTGTTCGGCGACGAGGAGGCGGTAGTCGTCGTAGACGTGGGGTTCGTGAACGAGGAAGTGGTCGGGCGCGGTCTCGGCGAGGGATTTGCCGAGCGCGGTGACGCGCAGGTCGCGCTGTTCGGCGAGGTGAGAGACGATTTCGTTGAGATCGGCGACGCCGCCGATGACGCCCACGTCCATGTGTCGGCGCTCCGCGGGAGAATGAGCCGTCTGAGCACGGCGAACGCGGGCATTCTACCGATCGGGACAGGCGGGGTGAAATCGCGGTGTTTCGCGGCCGATCTGAGTGACAAGGCGCGGTTTTTGCTTGCGTTCGGGTCGCGGCATTCGGTACGATGCGGTTCTGCACGCGGGTGGGTCCATTTGGGCGGAGGA
>CAZNDQ010000356.1:0-4775 GCA_964571825.1 uncultured Planctomycetales bacterium
GCCGGCACGGCCGTGCTCGTCGCCCTCGTCGGCGGCCTCCTCGTCGCCGGTCTCGGCTGGGCACACGCACGTCGCGCCCGGACCCTCGCCGAGACCCAGCGCCGCGCCGCCGACCTCGCCCGCACCCAGGCGCAGGACGTGACCGCCTTCCTCCAGGATCTCCTCGCCGCTGCCAACCCCTACGAACTTGGCGGCGACGCGCGCGTCACCGATCTCCTCCATGGCGCCGACGAACGCATCAAGAGAGAACTCGCCCACCAGCCCGCCGTCGCCGCACAGGTGCACTTCGCCGTCGCCGAGGTCTTTGCGCGGATCTGGGCCTGGAACGAGGTGATGCCGCACGCACGCCGAGCGCTCGATCTGAATCGCTCGCTCAACGGATCTGAAAACGCGCGCACCGCCGACTGTATGGTCCTCCTCGGGCGGGCCCTCACCTTCGCCCGCGACGCCGAGAGTGTCGCCCTCCAGCGAGAGGCCCTCGCCGTCCGCCGCCGCCTCTACGGCGACGATCATCCCGCCGTGGCGGATGCGCAGGTCTGCCTCGGCTTCGCCCTCTGGCAGTGCAACGATGCCTCGTTCCACACCGAGGCCGAGGCCCTCTACCGCGCCGGCCTCGACAGCTACCGCCGCCACAACCTGCCGGCACCCCGGACCCAGGCGGACCACGCCCGCGCCGCCTTCAGCCTCGCCGTCATGCTCACCGAGCAGGACCGCCTCGACGAAGCCGAAGCCCTGTACCGCGAAGCACTCGACCTCTATCGCGCACGCCGCGATGGACCGGACCGCTACATGACCGAGTGCATGACCCGATATGCTCTGCTTCGCTGCCGGCGCGGTGACGCCGCGCAGGCTGAGGCGCTCCTCGACGAAGCGATCCGTCGCACACCTCACGGCGTCGGCGATCTCCACCGATGCCACGCCCTCTGGATGCTCGCCGCCGTGCAGCAGCAGCGCGGCCGCCATGCCGACGCCGAGGTCAACTTCCGCCGCGCCCTCGCCGCCGAGTGCCGATTGCTCCTCCAGCGCGACCCGCTCAGCGCAGCGCGACTGGCCGATCTCGCACGACGACTTGAACAACTCGATTCCCCGCCGCCGACCGATACGCGCGAGGCCTTTGCCCGACTGCATGTCGCTGCCTTTCGCGGCGAGCCGTTGGCGATCGTCGCTGCGGCGCAGGTGCTGCAGAGTTCGCCGCCAGTCGACCAGACCGCGCGAGTCGAGCCCGCGGCCCCGCGCTCTTCGGACCTCGGCGCGGCCGGGCTGCTCCGGGAGGCTGAGCGGCGATACCTCGCCTCTCGCGCCGCCGCGATCCCCGTCGTCGCCCAGGCAAACACTGGTGAATGAAATTGGAGTTGATCGCGCCCGGCGCGCCGCGCGTTTCTGGCCCTGGCCGGACTGGCTACGATGAGAACTCCGCCGCGAACGTCGCGAAGTCTCCGAGATCGACGCTGCCGTCGCCATTGAGATCAGCCGCGGCAAAATCGGCCGCGTTGCAGCCCGCCGGGGCCGATGTGTTCCCCGTGCCCGAGAAGCAAGTCGAAAACGTCGAGAAATCGACCAGGTCCACGTCCCCGTCGCCGTCGACGTCGCCCACCACGTCGCTGACGACCGCAAAACGGATCACCGCCGCCCCGCCGGGAACGCCGTCGCCCGACGGCAGTGCGCCCGATTCGGCGATCTCTCCGTCAATCGCCATCCCGCTGTTCGACGCGACAATTCCCTCGCCCAGCGTCAGCGTGTACTCGTCCGCCGCCAGCGGCCCGTCGAGCTGCAATACCAGCGGGTTCGCCCCGGCGCCCGACGCGATCGTCACGGCACGCGGCCCATGGCGCTCACCGATCAGCACCACGTCGCCCGCGCCGACGTCAACCGGCGTATGAAACGTCACACGCAGTTCGTTCGGCGAAGCGGCAACGTCCAACGTCGCGCCCGGCCCCGGCGCCGCTGCCACCACCTTCGGCGGACCCGCGATGTAGCTCTCGTTCGTCAGACTCTTCCGCAGGATCCACTGATTCGGGTCAAACGTCGCCGTCGTCACCTCCCCGCTCGTCGGCACGACGAACCACTGCGTCCGCGCATCGTTCCACAGGTTCAGCGTCGATTGGACGCCGCCGATCGTCACCCGCAGCGGCACCGGCATGACAAAGACCTCCGGGAAGTTTTCCGCCTGCGCCTGCGCGATCCGCGCCACCAGATAGTTCTGCCCCTCGACGATCGTGCTCTGCCAGCCGAACAGGTACGTCGGCGCACCGATCTGGTAGACCCACTGGTCAAAGAACCACGTCAGATCCTGACCGAAGGTCGCCGACGCCACCGCCGCGAAGTCGTCCGTCGTCGCCGCCGAATAAGCATACATCTCGCGATAATTGCGCAGGATCTCGAAGAACGTCTCGTCCCCCACCAGCCCGCGGAGCTGGTGCAGCACCCAGCAGCCCTTGTTGTAACTGAAGTTGGTGCTGAAGATCCGGGACATGTTCAAAGTGCTCGGCGGCACGTACACCGACATCGCGAACCATGACGGCTTGCGCGCCTGCACCGCACTGAAGTACGCATTCAGGTTCTGCACACCCGTGCGATACTCCTGCCAGATGCACTCCGAATACGTGGCGAACCCCTCGTTCAGCCAGATGTCGCTCCACGTGCGGCAGGTGACCATGTCCCCCCACCACTGATGGGACAGCTCGTGCGCCGTCAGGCTCTCGCTGAAGCTGCTCTGCCCCGTGATCGTCTGGTGCTCCATCCCGCCCCCGAACGTGAAGTTATAAATACCATACTTCTCGTTGATGAACGGATACTCCCCGTACAGCGGCCGGAACGCCGCCATCATGTCCAGCGATTTTCCCCACTGGTTGCGGTTCGAGGCGTTGTCCAGATGCGGATAGATGAAAAACTCGACCGGCATTGTCCCCCCGGCGTGCGCGTAATCCAGCGTCCACGTGTTGTAGTTCGCCGCCGCAAACGACACAAGATACGGGGCAATCGGATACGCCGTCGCCCAGTGCCATCGTACCCGCCCGTCCGGCAGCGTCTCGCTCGATTGCAGCACACCGTTCGACGGGATCTTGTACCCCGCCGGCGCCGTGATGGTCAGGTCGATTGTCGACTTCTCCGCCTGGTCGCCGGGCTGCCCCGCCGGCCCGTCCTTCACCGGCCACCACGTGTGCGCGAAAAACGGCTCGCTCAGCGACTCCACCACCGGGACCCCCGACACCGACTGGCAGAGGATCGATCCGAACCCGTCCGGGACCGACGTGCCGCCGTACCCCATCGTCAGCGTGAACTCCTCGTCCATCCCATACGCGCGGTCCAGCGCTACTTGCCGCGTATTCACATCGAGCGTCGCCACCGCAACCGGCGTCGCGCCGTTCACCACCGCCGACGTAATTGCCAGGTTCTCCCGCAATCGAATGGTCACCGTCGTCAGCGCCGCCGACTTGCTCCGGATTGTCATCGTGTTCGTGCCCGTGAGCAGGCAGTTGAACGCCGTCGGATTGAGATTGGAGATTTCCAGATCGAGTTCGTAGTGAAGCACGTCCGTGTCCTGCATCGCCTCTCGCGCCGCACGCGCTCCCGGCTCGCGCTCCGCCGCCAGGTCCGCTTCATACAGCGCCGCCATCGCCCGGCCTTTGCCGCAACCGTTCAGCGGCTCGTCGATCGGCGCGTCCGGCGCCTGGCCCCGCGCAGCCGACAAAGACGACAGCGTGGCCAATGTAAACAAGACCCCGGCCGTACTACGGACGCACCATCCGCGCATGTGTTGCTCCGATAAAACCCCCGCCGGGCGGGACAGCCGGCACCTGAATCCTCACACCGACGGTCTCCCGCGGGCAGGCAAGAGGAGAGGGGTGCGGAAACAGCACTTATGTTAGTGAACCTCGCGCGGTGAGTAAAGCAAAAAACGACCGCTCGCCGCATGGAAGAGCGCCCCACTCCGTGAAACTCCGACCGCCGCCGTAAGATATCCTGCCATGCCGCAATCAAACTTCGACCGCGAAAGCCACGCTCGACCTGCTGCCCATGTCGTGCTCATGATGCAGAAAAACTCCCTCAGTCCCGTCACCGCCTCCTCGTCAACGCTGCCCAAGGCGATCGTTCGCGAAATCGAAGCCGCCGCCCCCACCTGGCGCGACAATAAGTACAAGGTGCGCTACCTGCGCGACGTCCTCGCCCGTCACGGACTCGGCGGACTCGCCCTCGTCTGGTGTTACCCGCCCTTCCTCCCGCCACTCGCGCCGCCGCTCGGCGTCTCCTTCGAACCACTCCCCCTCGACGAGTCCAACCCCACCCTCCGCGAACTCCTTCACGCCGTGCCTGCCGACCCGTCCGCCCCGCCAACGCCCCGACCCTCCGCCTGGCGCAAGCTCTTCGTTCGTCTGGGACCGCTCTGCATCGCCTTCGTCGTCTTGCTCGCTCAGGCCATCTTCCACACGTTCCTCCACCGTCGGAATCCCGCCACTGTCTTCCTGTGGACGGCCGTCGGCATCACCTTCGCCGTTGCCATGCTCCTCAACTGGTCCCTCTTCGGCGAGTGGTTCATCATCCCCGGCGGCCTCGTCGAGCGCCGCTCCGTCTTCGTCCGCCTCGGCGTCACCCTCCGTCGCTTCTCCCCCGCCCATACCCTGCTCTTCATCCGCCCTTCGCCGCCCGGCTGGACCGTCGCCATCTGGACCCACCGCTGTCTCGCCCGCAAGCCCCTCACCCACTACGCAGTCGCCGCCCTCCTCGCCGCCTGGCAAAGCCCCCTGCATCCGCCGCCGCCCGAAAAGCTCGCCGAC
>CAZNDQ010000357.1:0-4753 GCA_964571825.1 uncultured Planctomycetales bacterium
TGGCGAAGTCGACGGGTGGTGTGCGGCCGCCGACTTCGCGTTGGCCGCCGGAGAAGCGGTCGTTGAACATGCGGAGGAAGAGGGCGGCGGCAGCTTCGGCGTCGAAGAGCACCGGGCCGCTGTAGGCTTCGAGGCGCGGGGCATCGCGGAGGGCGATGAGCCGGTCGAGGACAAGGCGGCAGTCGCGTGCGGCGTCGGCCTCGGCGGGGAAGTCCGCCGGGGAGGCTGCAGCGATGGCGACGCTGGCGGTGAAGCGCATGCCGTCCGGGGCCTGGGTGACGGCGTTGATGGCAATTCCCGCATCGGCGGCGCTGAGGCGGATGCGCGTACCCTCGGTGTTGACGAGCCAGCCGTTGACAACGCGGCCCATGGCGGCGACGGAGGAAGTCTGAAGGTCGGGGTAGTCGAGGAAGACGCGCGAGAGGGGCAGGATGTAGCGTTCGAGCCGGTCGGTGTCGACGGCGATGGTGACGGTGGGGCGGATGTCGACGACGGGCTCCTCGCGCGAGAGGTCGTCGGGCTTGTCGGTGATCATGCGGCTTTTCATGAAGGCCTTCTTGCGGTCGAAGGTCTCGGCGTCGGAGCGATACTCGGCGTCGGCGGTGAGCCAGATGCCGTGGCGGATGGCATCGTAATCGCCGTCGATGACGAGGGTTTCGTCGGAGGCGACGCCGCCCTCGCCAAAGTTGCTTTCATCGAGTTCGTAGGAGCCGACGCGGACGTCGGCGCGGAGGCCGCGATAGCGGCGGTCGGTGTGGTGGAGGAGGGCGCCGAAGGAGGCGTACGTGGTGTGCTGGACGCCGTCGGTGACGAGGAATTCGACAAAGTACGGGTCGGCGAGTCCGTCGAGGCGGAGGCCGGTGCGGCTGCGCTCGAGTTCGTCGAGCATGGCGCGGAGAACGACGTCGTCCTCGGAGGCGGCGCGGACGGCTTCGCTCTCATCGGCGCGGGAAGGCGCGGCAAGGAGGCAGAAAACGAGTCCGAGCGGCGCGAGGCGCCGGCGGTGCATGGAAAGGGTGTTGATCATCGGGTGCCTTCCGGTTGTTGTTGTGTTTGCGATTGATCCGGTGCGGGCGTTGTCGTGGAGCCGGCCGGCTGGGCAATCGGCGAGGGGAGGATGGGCGGCGGATCCTGCTCGATCTCGCGACGTTCGACCTCGATCTGCTCGACGAGGATGCTGGGGGAGATTGCGGCGACGGGGATGCTGCCGGACTCGGCGCCGCAGACACCGTTGAAGACGTCGGGGTCGTCGCCGGTGCAGAGGATTTTGGAGAAGCAAGTGAGTGGTGTGCCGACGATGTCGACGCCGCGGACAAGTTCGTCGGGCCGACCGTCGGCGTAGAGGCGGCGGACGATCACGGGAAGGACCTTGAAGGCCTGGGGGCTGTAGGTGGTCGTCGTGGTAAAGCCGCCGGAGATGTCCTCGAACAGGAGGCCGTAGTCTTTGCCCTGGCGGCGGCATTCCTCGAGGAGCTTTTCGCGCAGTTGGGTGAATGGAACCTGCCGCGCGGATTCGACGATGAGATTTCCCTGCCGGGCGACAACGCGCAAGCCGGTACTGGCGCGGCCGTGGCCGTTGGATTTGGTGAAGCCGCGCGTCGGCGAGCGCGAAAGGAGAAAGTTGCGGAGGATCCCATTCTCGACGAGGAGGGTGCGTTGGGCGGGGACGCACTCTTCGTCGAATTCGTAGAAGCCGTTCAGATCGACGGAGCCAAAGGTGCGCAGCGAAGGGTCGTCGAGAACGGTAATGAAGTCGGGCAAAACCGGCTGGCCGATTTTCTTGGCGAAGGTCTGGCCTTCTTCGACGTCCTTCTGGCGGTGGCCCTCGATGCGGTGCCCGAAGATTTCATGGAAGAAGACGCCGCTGGCGCGGTTGAGAAGGATGGCGGGGCCGGTGTAGGGCTCAATCAGCGGGGCCTGGCGGAGAGCGAGGACATCGTCAATAACGCGGCGAATGCCGGCGAGGATGACGTCGTCGGGGGGCAGGCCGGCGCGGGTGTGGGCGTCGAAGGTGAGGTTCTGGGAGAGTTCCATGCCGTCGGGGGCGATCGTGGCGCCGGAGACGGTAATGCGCCACCAGGTGGCGCCGTACTGGAGGCGGCTGCCTTCGGAATTGACGACGAGGCAGTTGTTCAGGTTGCCGGTGATAGAGACGGAGGATTCGTAGATCAACGGATGGTCGCGGAAGACGCGGGAGTAGCGGCGGACGCGGTCGGCGAGGTCGGTGCAGGGGGCGTCGAGATCGATCCAGGGGCCGATGTGGACGCTGGGCTCCTCGCGGCTGAAGTCGTCAGAGGTGTCATCCTCTTCGACTTTGACCTTGAGGTTGGCCCTGACCTGTTCCAGGCGGCGGACGGCGGCCTTGAATTGCTGGTCGGTGATGGACCAGAGGACGTAGCGAGTGGCGAGGGGATCGTCGTCGACGGGGACACCGGCCCAGCCGCTACGGGCAGGCACGCCGACCTCCTGTCCGCGGATGCGGTGGGTGTTGTCAAGCGTGTAGTCGCCGACGCGGACGTCGACGTCGAGGTAGCGATAGTGAGTGCGGTTTTCGGATTCGAGAGCGCCGAGGGAGGCCGACGCGGAGCAGTTGACGAAGTCGGTGACGGCATACTGGATGAAGTAGGGCTTGGTGCCGTCCGGGGCGACGAGCTTGGTCATCGACTCGTCGAGTTCGGACTGGAGGACCTGGAGGAGCGGGTGTTCGGCAGCTTTGTCGTCGGCGCGGGCGGGTACGAAGGTCGCGAACGCGATCAGCGGTAGAACACATCGGCCACATCGGCGTAGATTGCGGAGCGTCATGCGCGTGTTCCGAGTCGGTGGAGTTCGCGTCGCGGCCGGTCCGCGAGTTGGAGCGGATAATAGGGGAGCGAAGGCCCTGTGTCGAGCGCAGGGCGCGATAATTTGCCTCGCGGCACAGGAGCAGGTGCGGGAGGTTGTCGAGGTGATGCGCGAATCGTAAGTCAGTAGGGGCGTTGGACGATGTCTGCGCACGATGGGGGATGCGATGTTCGCGGCACTGGAAGCGGCATTGAGCGGGATTCGGCAGAGCGTGGCCGGACTGTACGAGACGGCGCAGCGTATCGCAGCGTACGGCGAGCGTACGGATCGCGCGGTGACGGGCGAGGGAGCCGACGGGGCCGGCCGGTCTGCCGAGAGCGATTTGGCGCGGGACATCGTCGATTTGCGGGTGCAGGAAACGGCGGTGAAGGCGAACGCGGCTGTGGTTCGCTCGGCCGATCGGACGCTGGGCACGCTGCTCGACCTGATGGCGTAGGCACTCACAGGCACTGAATCCGTCTCAGCGCGGTTGGCCCCGGACACTTCCCTTTTCACTGCGTCTACATACAATCGCTCACTGCCATTGGTTCAATTTTTTCGGGTCTTCCGGTGAGCGATACGGCCGTTTCTACACGATCTCCGTTCATTCTGTCCGCGCCGGTGCGCATCCTGGTGGAAGCAACGGTGGTAGGCGCGGCGTGGATGTCGGTCTACCCGTTGCGGCATCGCGCGAGCGGGGATGTGACGTGGGATGCGCATCTGGCGCTGGGGCTGCTGCCGTTCGTGTGCTGGATCGTGCTGGCGTGGGCGGGAGTGCGCGGATGGTGGCGCTTCGGGGCGAGTCTGGCGGGGGTGGCGATGGCGCGGTGGGCGCCGATCGCGGTAACGGCGTTCTCGCCGGCGCTGCCGACGCTGATCGATCCGCAGTTCAGCATCGCGGGTGCACCGGCGCTGGTGATCGTTTTCATGGAGCTGCTGCCGGCGCTGATCTTGCTGGGGCGGGCGCTGCCGGGAGAGCGGATGGGGCAGGGGCCGGTGGTATCGCGGCGGGAGACGGCGGCGTTGGGGCTGATGCTGGCGATGGGGGTGAGCGCGGCGTTTTCGGTGATGTGCAATCAGTGGAGCGAAGCGACGCCGGGGTTGCAGCGGCCGTTGCTGCCGGTGTTCGTACGGGATGGGTTTCGCTGGTGTGCGGTGGTGTGCATTGCGCTGTTCATCGCGATCTGCGGGGGGCGGCTGAACGAGGCACCGCGGCGTGCGGCAGTGTGGCTGCGTGGGCTGAGCGACCGGACGATAGTCGCGTCGTGTTGCCTGTTGAGCGTGCTGTGGAGCGGGCTGTTCGCGGCGCTGGTGCTGAACCGCATGCCGCACGTGCAGGACGAGATCGCGATGATCTTCCAGGCAAAGGTTTTTGCGACGGGTCGGCTGTACGTGCCGGTGCCGGAGATGGCGGCGTTTTTCGATCAGGAGTTTCTGCTGCAGGATGACGGGCGGTGGTACAGCAAGTATCAGCTCGGGCCGTCGCTGTGGTATCTGCCGGGAGTGCTGATTCGCTGTCCGTGGATGGTCAGCCCGGTGTTCGGTGGGCTGGCGGTGATCGCACTGTTCTTCCTGGCGCGGGAGGTGTTCGGGTCGCGGGTGGCGCGGGGAGTGGCCATCGTGGCGGCGTTTTCGCCGTGGTGGCTGCTGACGTATGGGTCGATGATGGCGCACCCAGGCTGTCTGTTTGTGCTGATGCTGTTCTCGCTGTTTTTTGTGCGCGCAGCGCGGGTGCGGGGTCGGTGGGGTTCGGCGGCGCTGGCGGGACTGTTCCTGGGGCTGGGGGCGAATTGGCGGCCGTTCACGGCGCTGCTGTTTTCGGCGGGCGTGATCGTCGTGGCGCTGGCGGCCGGGTGGTGGCGGAACCTGCGATTCGGGCCGGCAGTGGCGTTCTTCGTGCCGCTGGCGGCGCTGATCGGCGTGATGTTCGCGT
>CAZNDQ010000358.1:0-4748 GCA_964571825.1 uncultured Planctomycetales bacterium
CGTCGTCGTCTTGCCCGCCCCGTTCGGCCCCAGCAGCCCGAAGATCTCCCCCCGCCCGATCTCCAGCGTCAGGTCATTCACCGCCACCAGCGGCCCGAAAGCCTTGCGTACGTTCGTGATGCGCAACATGAACCGCGTCTATCCTCGCCCCGAATGCTCGCCGCACAGATCACACCGGCCCGACCTGCGAAGGGATTCTCCCCTCACCGCCAAAGATTCTCGCCGCTTGCCCCGCCCAACGCAAAAAAATCCCCACCGCCTCGCACCCTTCTCGCACTTTGTCCGTACGCTGTCATTCTGAGCGACAGCGAAGAATCTCGATGCCCGCGCCGCGCAACACGACGCCTACACCCGCGCGACCGCCGGCATTCCGCAATCCGCAATCCGCAATTCCCGTCACTTCGTTATTTCGTTACATTCTTTCCCAACTTCTCCCCCGTCTGCAAATAATGCTCCATCGACCGCGCAAACCAATCCATGTCCGCGCCGAACTTCTCCGCCGTCCACCCCTCGACGAACCGATTCCCCGCCTCGCTCAACCCCGTGAACGCATACCGCAGCGCCACCTCGCACCGCGCCGCTCCCGTCTCCCGCACCTCGATCCGCACCCGGCCCACGCGCAGCCCCGGCGTCACCTGCACGAACCCGATCCGCCGCGCCCCCGCGTCATACTCCGTCACCGTCCAGATCGTCTCCGGCTCACCCGCGAGCCGCCGCGAAAAGATCATCCCCTCCTCCGCCAGCCCGCTCACCGAGTAGTCCACCCGGCACTCCCAGCCCTCCAGATACTCCCGCTCCCGCACCGGACACAGCAGCGGAAACACCGCCTCCGCCGCCGCCTCTATCCTCTGAACGGATTCCCGCTCCACGCGCTTCGCCACAAACGCCACCATACATCCCTCGCTTGTCTCGCCCGCCAGCCGCGTGCATCACGCCGCACTGCATCTTCTACGCCAACGGCGCGGCCCCCGCAAAGCCCACGGCCGGTGCGCTGCACCAGCGCCCGAATGCGCCTTCTCTGCAATCTCAAATCCTGAAATCGGAGATTCCTTCCCGCATTGCGCGCCCGCCGCACCCGCCTCCCCGCTCCCACACCTCGCCTACACTCTATCGCTCGATCGCGCCCGCGCGATCACCCCACCGGAGGACCCGCCATGCAGCACGAAAAATGGACCGAGCGCACCTTCCGCTTCGACACCCCGCCCGGCCGCATGCCCTTCCTCCTCGAGCGCCTCCGCGGCACCCCCGCCCGCCTCGAGGAAAAGGTCCGCGGCGTCCCCGCCGGCGTCCTCCAGCGCCGCGACGGCCACACCTGGTCCGCGCAGGAAAACCTCGGCCACCTCCTCGACCTCGAAGCGCTGCACCTCGCCCGCCTCGACGACTTCGCCGCCGGCCTCGAAACGCTCCGCCCCGCCGACATGTCCAATCAGCGCACCTGGGACGCCGACCACAACGCCGCGCCGCTCGCGCAACTGCTCGACGCCTTCCGCCGCGCGCGCACCCGCTTCGTCGACCGCCTGGCTGGCTGGAACCCCGAGCGGATCGAACAGAGCGCCCTGCACCCCCGACTCAAAACCCCCATGCGCGTCATCGACCTCGCCTACTTCACGGCCGAGCACGACGACTACCACCTCGCCCGCATGGAACTCCTGATCTCATCCTTCCGCAAGAACTCCCGCTGACGTGTCCGCCGATGGCGTCATCCTGAGCGATAGCGAAGGATCTCTGATCGCCCGACCCCGCGCGACGCCTCGCATCCGATCGCCGGTCTGTGTGCCACTGCTCTGTGGGCGGTGCGATGACAATCTGCTTTCCGCTCGCCGTCCGACCCCGCACACCGCCTCGCATCCGACCACCGGGCCGATCGGACTGATCATTGCACCCCGGAGGGGTTCCGGTCGTTAGCCCTGGGTGAAGCGAAGCGCAACCCACGGATATCAGTTGCGGAATCGCGAGCCCCGGAGCGGGCGACGGTCGGCCGCTAATCTGATCGCCGACCACTGACTACCGTTTCCAGGCCCGTTCACGGGCCTTCCGCGGCGCGGCCGCGCTGTAGGCCGGTCCTTTCAGGGCCGGTTTCCCTGGCGCCAACATTTGTATTCCCGATTCCATTCCACGGCATCAAGCCCGTTTCAACGGCTTCTCGAAACACCGGCCTGAGCCATTCCGTCGCCGACATCCCGATCCCGTTCCCGTCATTCCGTCGGCGCGTTCGAGTCCTGATCAGTCGGCTTCAGCCGACCGGCGTTTGCCACCAGCTTGAGCTGGTGGTCCGCGGCCCCCCAACCCCCTCCATCAACTCACCATTCCTCAGCCGGCTTCAGCCGGGCTTGATTCAGGTCTGTCCACCTCGTCCACCCAGTCCACATCGTCCACCTCGTCCACTTCGCCCGCCCTCGAAGTGCGGGGCGACCAAGTCGCTCTGATACGCGCAGCGTTTCCCGCATGTCGGGGGTCCACCAAGTGCACTACATCCACCCAGCCCGCACCTCTACGCGCCCGATCTCCCCCGCCCGCCCGACCGCCACGCGCCAAGCGCCGCCCAACTCCTGACGGGTCACGTCCCGCTCACTTCGCCGATGTAGCCATCCCTCCGTATGTCCCGGCGCGCCGGAACTTTGAGCAGTGCGCTCGCCATCCAGCATGCCACCACCACCGCGGTTCCCGCCCGCTTTCCGACGCTCGACACCCCTGCGTCGATTGGGTATTGTCGGCGCCACAAATGATCTCGGCGCGCAGAAAAAGCACTTGAAAACTCGACAGGCTGTCGTTAGGGTGTTGTTAGGAGGCATCTATGGGTCCGGGCGACTACGTCTTGTTGGAGCTCGTCGACCGCCTGGGCGGTATTCAGGGACGCAAGAATCTACAGAAGCTCGCCTATATCGCTCGCCTAGCAGGCGCGCCAATCGAGGACGAGTTCTCCTTCCATTACTACGGACCTTATTCTGGTGGGCTTGCTTCCCGGGTAGACCAGCTCGTTGACTCCGGGCTGCTTCACGAGTCAACGCGCGAGCTTACGAACGCCGAGGGCGTCGAGTACGCCTACGAGTTGACGCACGAGGGGCGCCAATTCCTCAAGAAAGTCCGGCCAACCGCGCCTTCGGGTTTTCGCGCGGCCATGGAGCGCGGAATTTCGCGCGCTCAAGCACTGAAAGACCGTGTTGTCTTCCGGCTGGAGCTTGCCGCGACGCTGCTTTATTGGCGTGAAATGGGCCACTCTTGGGCGGAAGCCGAAGCGATTACGGTGCGACGCAAACTCGCAGATCGGGAGGGCGACGAATTCGAAGACGCGCGGAGCATTGCCGGTGAGATCATGAGAGCGCGCGAGCAGTCGGAGGCCTGACCCGTGTCGCTCCGAGTCATCCGCGACCCTGTGCACGACCACATCTTTCTCGACCGCGAGGCCGACAAACTGATTCTCGCTCTGCTCGACACACCAGAAGTACAGCGGTTGCGACGGATTCGACAACTGGGCGTCAGCCACCTCACGTACCCAGGGGCCGAGCACAGCCGGTTCTCGCATTCACTCGGGGTCTGGCACCTTGCGCGACAAGCGCTGCAATTTCTGGAGTGCAACAAGAATGGCGCTTCGGTGCTGTCCGATGAACACAAATTAGCTGTGACTGCTGCGGCACTACTTCACGATATTGGCCATGGACCATTCTCACATGTGCTCGAAAACGACTTCGGCGGCGATCACGAAAAGCGGACGCGAGACATCATCCGTGACGATTCGACAGGCGTGCACCAGGTGTTGCGCGAGGCGGGAGCAGAGCTACCCGAGTTGGTTCACACGCTGCTGGAGGGGCAGGACCCTGAGCTGGCGTGGCTCCGCGCGTTGGTGACAAGCCAGCTTGACGCGGACCGCATGGACTATTTGCTGCGCGACAGTCATTTCTGCGGTGTCGGCTATGGCCGATACGACCACCAATACGTCCTGCACACACTGAGAATAAAGCGCGTTCCACCCAATGACCTGCTCCAACCGGTCTGGCTCGAGAAAGCGTGCCGTGTCATTGAGGAATATCTGTTCGCGCGGTACGACATGCACTGGAACGTATACTATCACCGGACGACGAAAGGCTACGAACAGCTCTTGATCGCAATCTGCGAGCGTGCGGCGCATTGCCTGAACAATGGCGCATTGCCCGGCATCGATGCAGCGTTGGGCAAGTTTGTGCGAAAAGAGGCGCTGACGACTGCGGAACACCAAAGGATCGATGACCATGTCGTCATGGCTCACGTGACCGATTGGCAGCAAAGCGCAGACCCGGTCCTTTCCGATCTGTCCCGGAGGTTCATCCGGCGACGCGGCTTCAAGCCGATTGAATATGGCGAGGATCGAGGGTCATCGGTCTTCAAACTTCACAGCGCCTTGGAGGAGATTCGCGGAGATCTAACGCGCGACGGATTTGATCCGAAGTACTATTTTCGAAGCGTAAACCTGACAGCCAAGACCTACGATTACTATCATCCTGAAAAAGAGCAGGCTGAACGGACCGCCGTCAACGCGATACTGATTCTACAGGCAAATGGTGGCGTGACGGAGATCAGTTCACTCCCTGGCATGGATCGCCTTAAGGCAGTTACTGGTAAACGAGAACAACGGCACTGCTTCTACATTCCAGAGGAACATCGCCAGAGTGCTCGGCACAAACTCGGTGTAGGCTGAGGATGACCGGTAAGCGCCTCATCGACCCGCCATCTTCACGCACGCCGGTCAATTGTCCATCTACTGCTTGCAACCG
>CAZNDQ010000359.1:0-2036 GCA_964571825.1 uncultured Planctomycetales bacterium
AACACGGTCAAAGCGAGAATCGGGCCGTTGATGCCGCTGCCGAACCAGTCGGCCCAGACCGGCTCGCAGGTTCCGGCGGCGGAGGCGTCGGGCGCAGCCGCGAAGCACAGCGTCATGACGAACACCGCGATGAAGGGCGGGTGGGCATTCGATCGAATCTTCATGGCTTCCTCCCGTTGGGCGTGATCGATACTCGGGCAGGTTCTCGAATCCAACTTAATCGCGCCGTGCCGGCATGTCTACGGGCACTTGCGCTAAGTTTGTGGAAGCCCGGGCGTTCTGTGCGCCGGGAGCCGGGTTCCGATGCTCCGCCTGCACGAGCAATCACGTGACGGCCCGGCGAAATCCGCTTGACTCATAACCGTGTGGTTATTAGTATGGACGGGCATGAGGGCGGCAAGGGCGGCGGCGGGCGAGGTGTTTCGGGCGGTGGCGGACCCGACGCGGCGCGGGATGCTGGACCTGTTGCGGGAGCGTGAGCGGAGCGTGTCGGAGCTGCAGGCGCGGTTCGGGGTGTCGCAGCCGGCGATCTCGAAGCACCTGCGGATTCTGCGTGCGGCCGGGCTGGTGCGGGCCCGGCCGGCGGGACGCAAGACCTACTACCGGCTGGAGTCGGGGCCGATGCGGGCGGTGTACGAGTGGTCGGCGCGGTACGTGACGGACCCGTTCGGGCATGTCTGGAGCATCAGGAGAGATGGCAGAGCGACGCAAAGATGATGCGGAGCAACGTCGCGCTGCATGTTACGTGCGACGAAGCACTTGATCGAGCACCCGAGGCAAGCAAGAGAGGAGAATGAGTCATGGCGATTGCGGGAACGAGAAATCGGGGCGGCGGGGTGACGCCGCATCTTCTGGTGCGCGGAGCGGCCGAGGCGAGTGCGTTTTATCAGCGGGCGTTTGGCGCGCAAGAGCTGTATCGCTCGTCGCTGCCGGGAGGCGAGGGGCTGCACATCGAGATGAGGATCGCCGGGACGCTGGTGCTGTTGACGGACGAGATGCGGCCAAGCGGCGACGACCCGGGGCATATGATGGCGGGGGTCGGCTCGCCGCAGACGCTGTGCGGGACCAGCGTGGTGATCGATCTGTGCGTGGACGACGCGGACGCGATGTATGAACGGGCGGTGGGCGCAGGAGCGAAGGCGACGCTGCCGATGGCTGACACGTTCTGGGGCGACCGGTACGGGTGGGTGACAGATCCGTTCGGGCACGTGTGGGCGATCCTGAGCGTGATGGAGGAGCTGACGCCGGAGCAGGTGGCAGAGCGAATGGCGTCGTATGTTGACGAGTGCGGAGCGGGAACGAACACCGGCCACTAACCTGAGGACCGGAAGGATTGAAAGGAGAACTCGATGCTGCGCGGGAAAACAAGTGCGATGCTGGTTTTGGCGGGAATGGCGGTGGGGGTGGTGCTGGGGACGGCGCTGCGGAGCGGAGCCCAGTCGGAGCTGGCGGGCAAGAGCAGCGAGGAGGATCGGGCAGCGCAGATGGAGGCGTGGCAGAAGGAAAGCGGTCCGGACGAGCATCATCAGCGGTTCGATCCGCTGGTGGGCAAGTGGAAGATGACGTTCCGCTCACCGGGAGAAACGGAGGGACAGTGGGAGGAGAGCGAGGGGAGCGCTGAGTACCGGTGGATCCTCGGCGGGCGATTCCTGATGGAGGAAGCGAGGTGCGATTTCGGGGGGATGGATTTCGAGTGGGTCGGATTGTACGGCTACGACAGGAAGGCGAAAGCCTACAAGGCGGTGTGGGCGGACAACTTCGGGACGGACTTCGAGCTGGCCGAGTGCGGCGTGGACAAGGCGGTGGGCATGGCGCTGCCGCTGGTCGGGGAACAGACAGACCCGCAGAGCGGAAAGCGGACGAAGTTCAAGTGGGTGATGCACATCGAGAGCAAGGAAAAGGCGCGGATGGAGATGTACGAGATGGATGAGGCGGGCGCGGAGAGCAAGTCGCTGGAGGTACTGATGACGCGCTGATCGGCGCGGTGTTGAGGCGGTGCAGAACAAGACGGCGCGGCGGGGAGATCCGTCGCGCCG
>CAZNDQ010000359.1:2046-4707 GCA_964571825.1 uncultured Planctomycetales bacterium
CGTCGTTCGTTTATCGGCCCGGATCGCGGCTCAGCCGGTGAAGTTGGTGGCGAAGGAGGAGAAGTCGGCGAGATCGACGTCGCCGTCACCGTCGAGGTCGGCGGCGGCGAACTCGTCGGGCGCACAGCCGGCGGGCGGCGTCATGACGCCGGGTCCGGCAAAGCAGACGCTGAGAGTGGCGAAGTCGATGAGGTCGACGTCGCCGTCGGCATCGAGGTCGCCGGGGAGCTGGATGAACTCGCACTCGTCGGGGACGTTGTTGCCGTTGAAATCCTGCGAGGTGCCGTCGGCGAGGTCGCAGAAATCGGGGCGGGCGTTGGCGTTGCAGTCGAAGGGGGCGGCGGGGCGGAAGTCGAGGCCGGTGGGGCTGATGAGGGCGGAGTCGCCGCGGATGTAGGAGCGGATGAAGCGGCCTGAGGTGATGTCGTACTCGATGACGCGGAGGTTGGTCGAAGTTTGAACGACGAAGACGTTGCCATTCGGTCCGAGGCGGACGCCCCAGGCGCCGAGGGGAGCGATGAAGTCGTTGAAGGTGCCGAGGGAGGCGCCGGCGGGGCTGTATTCGAGGACGGCGCCCGAGCCACTCGAGGCGACGAGGAGCCGGCCGTCGGGGGTGAAGGCCAGGCCGCGCGGGGCGCTGAGGCCGCCGCTGCCGGCGGAGACGAAGGTGCCGATGAAGGCGCCGGTGGCGCCGTCGAACTGGAGGACGCGATTGTCGGAGGAGGTGACGAAGAGATTGCCGTTGGGGCCGAAGGTCAGGCCGTAGGGACCGGTGAGGCCGGCGCCGGAGGCGAAGACGCCGAGTGGGGCGCCGGAAGCGCCGTCGTAGCGGAGGACGTTGTTGGAGGCGCGGCTGCTGACGTAGAGGTGTCCGTCGGGGCCGAAGATGAGGGCGCTGGGTGCGGTGAGGCCGCCGACGCCGGGGGCGACGAAGGTGGAGGTGGTGCCGGAGTCGGGATCGAGGCGGATGATGCGGTTTCCGCCATGGGAGGCGATGTAGGCGGCGCGGTCGGGGCCGAAGACGAGGTCGTAGGGATCGACGACGGCGCCGAGGGCGAGGCTGGCGACGGCGACGCCGCCGGCGCGGTGATACTCGCGGACGAAGTCGCCCTGATCGGCGAGGAAAACGTTGTGGGTGCGGCCGGCGTCGATCCAGTCGGTGGTGCCGTTGTCATCGCAGTCCTGGCAGATGTCAGGGACCTGGTCGCGGTCGATGTCCAGCAGGGTGCCGTTGCGAATCTCGACGAAGTCGGCGACGGCGTTGGCGTTGCAGTCGGGCTCGCAGACATCGGGGACGAGGTTGCCGTTTTCGTCGGCGGCGCCGAGGGCGATGTCGTGGGCGTCGGGGACGCCGTTGGCGTTGCAGTCGGGCTCGCAGGCGTCGGGGATGCCGTTGTCGTTGCAGTCGCCGTCGAGGGGGAGGAGGCGGGCAACAAAGGCTTCGAGATTGCCGGAGGGGTTGGTGCCGTAGCCGACGATGGTGAGGCCGTCGGCGGAGATGCCGGTGGCACTGTGGAGGGTCCAGCCGGTGAGATTGGCGCCGTGGTCATCGACAAGCACATCGTGCAGCCGTCGCATTCCGTTGCCGGCGTCCCAGATGAAGGCTTCGGAGCCTGCGGCGGTGTTTCCCGAGCCCACAATCACCGAGCCGTCGGTCGAGAGGGCGTGCGCGGTGCTGGAGAAGGTGCCGCCGGGCAGGTCACCGAGACCGACCATGCCGTCGAAGGGGGTCCAATAGAAGGCTTCGGTGCCGGAGGTGGAGGACGACGAACCGACGATGACAGCGCCGCCAAGAGCGACTGCGCGGGCCTGACTGGAGAAGGATCCGCCGGGTAGGTCCCCGAGGCCGATCATGCCGGAGCCTTCGGTCCAAAAGAATGCTTCCGTCCCGGAGGCTGAGCGACCCTGTCCGACGATGGTGAAGCCGTCGGCGGAGATGCCGAGGGCGACGCTGGAGAACATGCCGCCGGGCAGATCGCCGAGGCCGACCATGCCGTCAAAGGGGGTCCAGCGGAAGGCTTCGGAGGCTCCGTTGGCGCTGCCGCTGCTGCCGACCACCACCAGTCCATCGCCGGAGGCGCTTTGTGCCACGCTGAGCGTTGCACCTCCGGGCAGGTCGCCGAGTCCGGCCATGCCGCCGCCGGCGGTCCAGCGGAAGGCTTCGGTGCCGGTGGCGGTGACGGAGGAGCCGACGATGGTAGAGCCATCGGCGGAGATGCTGCGAGCGAGGCTGTCAAAGGTGCCGCCGGGAAGGTCTCCGAGTCCGGTCATGCCGTCGGCAAGGGTCCAGCGGAAGGCTTCGCGGCCGGATGTGGAGTTGGAGTATCCGGCGACGACGGTGCCGTCGGCGGAGACGTTGTTGGCGAAGCTCTCGGTGAGCCCGCCGGGGAGGTCGCCGAGCGGGGTGAAGACGCCGAGGCCGCGGGCGGCGCGGAACTCACATTCGTCGGGGATGCCGTTTTCGTTGCAGTCCTGGCTGGTTCCGGCGGCGAGGTCGCATTCGTCGGGGATGCTGTTGGCGTTGCAGTCGGGGCTGGTGCCGGCGGCGAGATCGCACTCATCGGGGACGCCGTTCATGTTGCAGTCGTTGTCGGCGAGTTCGCACTCGTCGGGCACACCGCTGCTGTTGCAGTCGAGGCTGGTGCCGGCGGCGAGGTCGCA
>CAZNDQ010000360.1:0-4705 GCA_964571825.1 uncultured Planctomycetales bacterium
AGACCCATTTCATTTCGGTGCGGTCGAAACCGCGGAGGATGTCGTTGATGATCGCCTGCGGGTCTTCCTGGCGCGGGTTGTCGCTGGTGACGACGGCGAGGTCGGCGAGTTCGATGGCGGCGCGGGCCATGCGGGGGCGCTTGGAGGTGTCGCGGTTGCCGCCGCAGCCGAAGAGGGCGATGAGTCGTCCGCGGCAGATGCGGCGTGCGGCGGCGAGCACGTTGCGGAGGGCGTCATCGGTGTGGGCGTAGTCGACGAAGACGTCGAAGGGCGCGGCGGGGGCGGAGATGCGTTCGAGGCGGCCGGGGATGGGCGGGGGCGATTCGAGGACGGTGAGGATCGGTTGCAGGTCGAGTCCGACGGCGCGGGCGGCGCCGCAGGCGGCGAGGGCGTTGTAGACGTTGTGGGTACCGACGAGCGGGGTGCGGACGGTGTGGCGGGCGTCGGGGGTATGGATCGCGAAGGTCGTACCGGCGGCGGAGAGTTCGAGGATTTCGGCGCGCAGGGTAGCGGCCGGTGACTGGCCGTACGTTTGGATGCGCGCGGGGCAGGCGGCGGTCATGGCCTCGGCGGCCGGATCGTCGGCGTTGATCAGCGCGGCGGCGTCGGCAGGCAAGGCGTCGAAGAGGCGGCGTTTGGCGGCGCGATATTCATCTGTGGTGCCGTGGTAGTCGAGGTGGTCGCCGGTGAGGTTGGTGAAGACGGCGGCGCTGAAGCGGAGGCCGTCGGTGCGGCGCTGGTCAAGGGCGTGGCTGGAGACCTCGAGGACGGCGAAGTCTGCGCCGGCGCGGTGGGCTTCGGCGAGCATGGCGGTGAGTTCAAGCGCCGACGGCGTGGTCATTTCGGATTTCGCGCGGCGCGAGACGAGATCGTGTTCGATGGTGCCGATGAGCGCGCCGCAGTGGCCGGCGCGGTGGAGCATGGCCTGCACGAGGATCGCGGTCGTACTTTTGCCGTTGGTGCCGGTGATGCCGATGAGGCGCAGCGCGCTGCGCGTCTGTGCGTCTTCGATTCCGTGGAAGCGCGCGGCGAGTCGGGCGAGCGCGACGCGCGTGTCGTCGGCGTGGACGATGGGTACGGGCGCGTTGACGGGTCGATCGACGAGCACAGCGCGTGCGCCGGCGGCGCAGGCCTGGGCGATGAACTGATGTCCGTCGGTATGTGTGCCGTGGATGGCGGCGAAGAGGTTGCCGGGCTGCACGCGGCGCGAGTCATCGGCGAGGCCGGTGATCGGGAGGTCGTCCGCGCCGGCCGGAAGCTCCACCTCCAGCCCCGCGGCGAGCCGGGCGAGGGTCACGTCTCCGCCGTGGCAATCGGGCATGGTTCCCATCCTTGTGGGGGACACGATACCGGGCGGTCGCCCGATGCTCAATGGAAATCGTGCGCGGCGGCGACTTTTGTTGAATCGTTCCCGTCTCGGTCGGGGGGAATCTGCAGATAGGTGAGCGCGTATTCGAGGATTCGCGCGACGGCGGGGACGGCGACCTGGCGGCCGTAGTAGCCGATGCGCGGATCGGGCCGGCGGATCATGACGAGAACGGTGACCTGCGGGCGGGTGGTCGGACCGGTACCGATGAAGCTGCTGAGGTAGGCGCCTTCCTGATAGCCGCCGCCCTTGCGCGGAATCTGTGCGGTGCCGGTCTTGCCGCCGATCTGCCAGAGTTCGAGGTTGCACTCCTTGCCGGAGCCTTCGGTGACGGTCTCGCGAAGAACGCGCTGGATCATGGTGCGGGCCACATCGGGCTGGAGGACGCGGCCGACGACGATGGGCTCGCTGTTGTCCTCGATGACGTTTCCGGCGGCGTCGAGGACCTGATGGATGAGGCGGGGGCGGAGGAGGGTGCCCTCGTTGGCGATGGCGTTGAAGGCGTTGACGAGCTGGAGCGGGGTGACGGCGACCTCCTGGCCGAACGAGATGGACTGGGCGGACACTTTGCTCCAGCGCGTGGTGGGGTAGACGATGCCGGCACTTTCGCCGGAGAGGCCGAGGCCGGTGAGTTCGCCGAGTCCGTAGCGGCGGAGGTAGTCGTACATGCGTTTGTCGCCGAGGCGCGTCCCGATCTTGGCCATGCCGATGTTGCTGGAGTGGGAGACCACCTGCGACATGGTCATGAGTCCCATGGGATGGGAGTCCTTGATGGGGCGGCTGCCGAAGTACGCCAGGCCGTTTTCGCAGTTGATCATCTCGTCGGGGCGGGTGAGGCCCTCGTTGAGGACGGCGGCGGCGATGATCGGTTTGAAGACGCTGCCGGGCTCGACGGGGTCGGTGAGGCAACGGTTGCGGCGGTGGTCGATGGGGGAGGCGGTGGGGTTGGCGGGGTCGTAGCCGGGGTACGAGACCATGGCGAGGATTTCGCCGGTGTGGGGAGCGACGACGAGCCCGACGCCGCTTTCGGCCTTGAACTTTGTCACGACGTCCTGAATGGTGTGCTCGGTGAACTCCTGCAGGGCGGCGTCGATGGTGAGGATGATGTGTCCGCCGTCGGTGGGGCGGATGGTGCGGTCGAGGAGGGGCCAGATGGCGCGGCGTCGGGTGTCGACCATGGCGAGGGCCTGGCCGGGTCGGCCGGAGAGGCGTTTGTCGACGGCGAGTTCGACGCCCTCGAGGCCGGCGCCGTCGCGGCCGACGAAGCCGAGGACGTGGGCGGAGACCTTGCCCTGGGGGTAGGCGCGCTTGGCCTCGGTGCGGACGCCGACGCCGTCGAGCCTGAGTTCGCGGATGGCGTCGGCCTCGATCCAGTCGATCTCGCGCTCGATCCAGACGAAGCGGCGGTCGAGGTTGCTGAAGATGGCGTTGTGGACCCAGCCGACGTCGAGGTCGAGGATGCGGGCGAGGGCTTCGGCGGTGCGCGGGAGGTCGGTGACGCGCTGGGGGTCGACGAAGACGCTGGGGGCCATGTGAGAGGCGGCAAGAACACGGCCCTTGCGGTCGAGGATCATGCCGCGGCGCTCGGGGACGGTCTGGAAGCTGGTCTGCTGGCGCTGGAGGCGGTCAACGAGATCGGGCCGGAGAGAGGTCTGGATGACGAACATTCGGCCGACGAGCGCAAGCAGGAGGCAGATGAGTCCGCCGAGCAGGAGCGAGGCGAGAATCCGTTCTCGGCGTGTTGGGGCGTCGGCGTTCATGGCTTAGTTGGGGACGGGGCGCGGTCGAATGGGGGTTGCGGGTTTCACTTCGTCGGGGACGACGGCCATGGAGGTGCCGAAAGCCTGGCGGCGCTCCTTGATGAGCGATGGGGCGCGGAGGCGGGAGATTTCTGCTTCCTGCTCCCATGATTCGCGTTCGAGTTCGAGGAGTTCGGCTTCGAGGAGGGCGGTTTCGTGGGCGATGCGGGCCTGTTCGGTGCGCAGGTAGACGATGACGAGCGCGGCGAGCGCGAGGACGAGCGTGATAGCGACCCAGCGGATGGTGGTCATCGTTGCGCCAGTTTCTTTTCGGCGTCGGGGATCACGATGGTCGCGCCCTGCGGCAAGGCGTCGGCGTTGGGGTAGCGGGCCTTGTTGGCCTCATAGATTTCGCGCCACCGTTTGGCGTCGCCGAGATACTGTTCGGCGATGCGGGAGTAGCTTTCGCCGGGCCTGACGGTGTGTTGGCGCGGCTTGTTTTTGGCGGCGGGTTTGGTCTGCGGCTTTTCGTCGGCGGCTCGGCGGTCGGCGGCAGGGGCGGCGGATGTCGGCGTGGTGGATGCACTTCCGGGCCTGGCCGGGATGCGCAGTTTCTGCCCCGCCTGGAGGCTGTCCATATCCTTGAGCTGGTCCTTGTTGAGATCGAAGATGGCGCGAACGGCGTCCATGGAGTCGGTGCCGAGCGTCTTGCGGGCGATGGCGGTCAGCGTGTCGTTGGACTGAGCGACGTAGGTTCGCGTGCCGTCGGCGGCGGCCGGTGAGGTGCCCGCGAGCGTGTCGCGCGGGGCGGCAGACTGACCCTGGCGGGGCGGTGGCGGTTCGCTGCCTTCGAGGCGACGGCGAAGGGTTTCGAGGAACTCGTTCTGCGTCGGTCGGCCATTGCCCGTGTCCTGGGGTGGGGGGGCCACAATCTCGAAGCGCGTGGGGTCCTGAAGTTCGCGCGGCATGCCGGTAGACTGTGGGAGCGAGGCGGGCGTGGCGGACTGGGGCAGACTGCCGAGGCGGTCATTGGGATTGGGCGGCAGCGCGGCCGGTTCGGCGGCGGGTCCGGGCGACCTGGTTTCGGTCTGCTGGGCGAGGACGTCGCGCGGGGGCTGGAAGGTGCCGGGTGGGAGTTGGACGTTCGGCTGATTTCCCTTGTGGGAGAGGATCATGGCAAAGACGACTATGACCGTCAGCCCGGCCAGCAAACCCACCCTGGTTTCACGCGTCATCATCGGCTCCGTCCTGGTTGATTTTTTCGATTTGCGGGCGCCCTTCGCCGCCCTCACTCCCGGTTGCGACTAATCCTTTATCGGGTGATCGGTTCGTTCGACTACGCGCATTTTGGCGCTGCGGCTGCGCGGGTTTCGGAGTCGTTCCGCCTCTCCGGCGATGAGCGGTTTTTTGGTGAGGATGCGGTATTCCCCCGTCTGTTGGCGGCGCTTGAAATCGCGTTTGACCAGCCCGTCTTCGAGGCTGTGGAAACAGATTGTGGCAAAGCGTCCGCCGGAACGCAACAGGTTGGGTGCGAGATTGAGGAGACTTTCGATGGCGCCGAGTTCGTTGTTGACGGCGATGCGCAGGGCCATGAAGGTGC
>CAZNDQ010000361.1:0-4701 GCA_964571825.1 uncultured Planctomycetales bacterium
GTCGCTCAGGTCCACCGCGCCGCTGCCGTCGAGGTCCCCGCACCCACATGTGCTCGTTGCGGACCCGTACTCGTACGCGCCCATATCCACGATCGGCGCCGTCCCCGCCCCCGTGTCCGCCGTGTCCGGATCGTCCACGAACCGCGCCCGACCCTCGATGTCCGTGCTCACTCCCGGCGGAACAAACCCGTTGTCCCCCGCGTCAATGCACGGTGAACCCGCCGCCGCGTGCAGGTCTCCACCCGCCAGGTTCACCAACTGCGGATCGACCACGATGCACCCGGGATAGTTCTCCGGATCGGGCGGGTCCTCTCCCGGAATCGGCGTCAGCAGATCCTGAATGCACGAGTACCGCGCCGAATAGTCCCCCCGCAACTGACCGTCAAGCGGCGCCACGTCCTGCCCGTTCGCCGTGTTCGCCCAGATGATCGAATTGCGCACCTCATAGCGGGCATTCCCCAGCGACTGCACGCCCACCCCCTCGCCGCCCGTATTCTTCACAATCGTACAATTGATGATCTTCGCCATGTCCGGCTGGAACGAATAGATACAGACCCCCGCCCCGTACCCGCCGTCGCTGCCCGCGCCGATGTCGTGCGAATAGGCCGTATTGTTATGAAAGACACAATTGACAATCGTCGCCGGGTCCCACGTCTGGATTGCCGCCCCCGCGTTCGCCGTGTTGTAGCGGAAGACGCAGTCGCGCACCGTCAGCATCGCCCCGAAGTTGCTGATGCCACCGCCCCGCGCGATCTCGATCCCCCCGACCGGATAGAACGTCTGCGCTGTGTTGTATTCAAAAACGCATCGCACCGCCGTCGCCTCCGCCGCTGCCGTCAGGAAGTTGATGCTCAGTGCCGCCCCCTGCCCCGTGTTGCCGCTGTACGCCGTGACGGTGTTGCCGCTGAACACGCAATCGACGACCGTCGGCACCGCGCTGCCCACCGCAGCGATCCCCGCCCCGTTCCCCAGGTGCACCCGGTTCTGCTCAAACCGGCAGTTTCCAACGCTCGGCGCCGCGTCCTGACAGTAAATCGCCCCGCCCGCCGCGAACGCCGCCAGGTTCCGCCGGAACGTGCAATTCCGCACCGTCGGGGTTCCGCCCACTATGTACAACCCGCTCCCGTACATCAGCGGATCGCCCGCCGGCGTCCCTGCCGGACCCGTCGCTCCCGCCTCAATCACAAATCCGTCGAGCACCGCGGCTGCGCTCACCCCGCTCCCCACCACCACGTGCCCGCTGTTCGCCGTGTTGGTCAGCCACCCCGACGGCGTCAACTCGTCGTCGCCGCCCACGTCTCCCGACAGCACCGTCACGTTCGTTGCCCAGTCGCGCTCGCCTCGCGCCGACTCATCCCCCGCAAACCCCCCGTACAGCCCCACGCCCTCGCGCAGCACGAAGCTCGACACCGCATCGCCCGCCGGCCCCGGCCGATATATCCCCGCCGCCACCCAGATTTCGTCGCCCCCCACGGCCGCCTCCAGCGCCGACTGCAAATCGACGTACGCATTCGCCCACGACGTCCCGTCGTTCGCCCCTCCCGCCGCCGCGTCCACGTACCGCACCGCGGCCCGCGCGCTACCCGCCCCCGCGCCGATCGCGCCCCATACCAACAAACCGATCACTGCGTTGCGCAACATCTGGCGGACCCCTGTTCTGAACCTTGACCTTGCCTGCGCGCACCACCGCGCGCGGCCCCTCGCTGCACCCGGGCAGCGGCGCAGCGCCAAAGCCGCGCGCTCGCCAGGCGACCTGCCCTGCGCTACCTCAGATGCACTGCTTGTTCCAGGGTGTCGCCGATCCTCTCGGCTGCGCCCCGCTTCCCCGTGATGGCATTATGTACCCATCGCCCACGCCGCCGCGATTTCCTGCAAGATTTGCACCCCACAGCGCCCGCCTCGCCAACGCCTGGCATCCCTGCGCCGCCCGAACGTGCTTCGGGCGCGAATTCGACGCCACGCCGCACGCGCGAAGTCGTTCGTCCGCTACCCGCCGCCCGGCCGGTTCGCTCCCCCGCTGCCGCCGGCCCCTTTGTCTGCCAGCGTGAGATAGAACTGCACAAAGTGATCACCGGCGATGCGATGCGCCACCTCATTCGGATGCGGGTCCACCGCGTGCACCCACAGCTCGCGGTCCTTCCGACCCCGGAACGCCGGCAACAGATCAACCACCGGCACCCCCAGGCGCGCGGCCTGTGCCTCGACCTTTTCGTGCGCACGCCGGAACGGATAGTCGGGCCCCAGCCGAATGAGCATCGGATGAATCGCCACCACCGGAACAATGCCCTCCCGGTGGCAGACCTGCGCGAAGCGGCCCAGCGCGCCGACCACCCCCTGCCATCCCGCGTGCTCGTCCGCGTATCCCTCCATCAACAGGTTGATCAGCGCACGCTCGCGCAGCGCCCGTTCGACGGGAAACGCCGACACGTCCAGCAGCCGGCACCACCTCCGCGCCGCCGGCAGAAACCGCGTCCCGCTGAAGAACGGCAGCGTCGAGACGGCCGTGTTGCCATGCTCCCAGTCATTGATGAAGTACCAGATCACCACCATGTCCGGCTTGTACGGCAGGACCACCTGCTCGAGCAGCGCCACCTCGGCCTCGGTATTGAAGCCAAACATCCCCATGTTGATGACTTCGATCTCGCCGCCCAACCGCCCGCTCTCCGCCAGCCCGGACGCGATCCGGTGCACGAACAGGTCCTCCTCCCTCACGCCCAGGCCGAAACAGAACGAGTCCCCGAGCACCACGATGCGCATCCCCCGCGGTACCTCCTCGATCGCCCGCTCACCTCGAAAGCCGATATTGTTGATCCGATAGCTCAGGCTGTGCCGCGGTTCGTCAAAGTACCCGCGCGGATTGCTCGGCCAGCGCTGCTCGATCGTCCGGTCCGGCCGGAACAGCACCGGCACCCCCGGCATCGGATTGAGCATCGTGCTGTCCGCCCCGCCCATCTGCAGGCTGTCGCGCATCGAAAACGGCGCCGACACGCTGCTGCTGTCGGTAAACACCCGGGCAAAAACCTCCCCCAGCAGCAGCGCGACGAGGATCACGATCACGCGGAACACGATCACGCGCCGGCTCGGCGCCGACGAGCCGGGCGACGCACCACTCGCGCTCCGCCGATCGTTCATGGACCCCCCTCCTGAACCGGCGGCGCGGCCGGCAGCACCATCGCCACCCGCCTCATCGCCGCCGATCGGCCGAACGCCAGCCCCGCCTCCAACACCATCCACACCGTCATCAGCAGAATGACCAGCCCGACGGCGAACAACGACGCATTCCCGCTGTCGCCGTGCTCGCGCCACCCCGCATAGAACTGCCCCAGCTTATACGTCATCGCCCAACCCACCGAGACGAACATCCCCACCATCAGCAGCACCGTCTCCCCCACCAGCTTCCGCAACTGGTTCCCCTCCGCCCGCCCCACCAGCAGCCCCAGCCCCGCCAGCAACTGATTGCTCGTCCCGAAGAGCTGCCACAGCGTATTCCCCGCCGGCTGCCCGTTGATCTTGATCAGCGCGAAGTAGCAGATCGCCCCCACCGCCACCAGCGACGCCACGTACCGGTTCTTCAGCACCGGCACCCGCACCAGCTCCCCGATCGCCTCGACGTTGTACCGCAGCAGTCGCGTCGCCGAGTCCAGCGTCGTCATCGCAAAGCTCACCGCCACCACCGCGATGAAGTTCCGCGCCAGGCTCAGCGCGGCCGCCTGGTTCCCCTCCCCGACAAACGGCAGCACCGGCCGCACCAGCATCGCCCCCGCCCCGCCCAGAAACGCATTCAGCCCCCCGTCCGTCGCCGTCCGCCAGTTCGCATAGTTCGCCGCCCACTCCTCCCGGCTCAGCCCGGCCGCGCAGCACAGAATCACCAGCACCGCCAGCGTCCCCTCCGTCAGCATCGCCCCGTACCCGATGAAGTGTGCATCCGTCTCGCAGCGGATCTGCCGCACGGTTGTCCCGCTCGACACCAGATTATGAAACCCGCTCACCGCCCCGCACGCGATCGTGATGAACAGCATCGGCCACAGCGGCTCCGCCCCCGCGTCCGCCGGGATTTTCGCAATCGCCGGCGCCACGATCTGCGGGTGCCAGACGATCACCCCCAGCACCATCAGCCCCAGCCCGATATAGAGCTGATACGAGTTGATGTAGTCGCGCGGCTGCAACAGCAGCCACACCGGCAGCACCGACGCCGCGAACGCATACGCCAGCAGCACGTACGTCCACGTCACCTTCGCCCGCCCCGACGCCTCGCGCACCTCCACCGCAGCCGTACGATACGTCTCCGCCTCCTCCGCCTGCCCCGCGCCCGCCAGCTCCTCCGCCCGCGCCGCCAGCGTCGTCGCCGTCAGCGCCGCCCGCGTCGCGTGGATCCCGTGCACCTGCGGCAGCGACCTGTCCGTCACCAGAATCTCATTCGTCTGCTCGCCCTCGACGAACGCTCGGTACAGCGGCACCGGTACGTACAGCCCCGCCATCGTCGTCACCATCATCAGCACGACGCCCACCAGCGTCGCCCGCCCGATCTTCCACCCGCGCCGATATACCAGCACCCCGATCACAAACGCAATCGCGATCAGCGAAAACGTCGGCACCACCGACTGCGGCGACAGATCGACGAACAGCGTCGCCATCAGCAGCACGAATGTAGGGTTGTCTTCCATGGGTTCTCGCGGCGTGACAGCCGCGAAGCGATCTCCC
>CAZNDQ010000362.1:0-4701 GCA_964571825.1 uncultured Planctomycetales bacterium
GGGGAGCTACCTGTTTCTCGGTGGCATCCCGTTGATCCCGGGAGTGGAGCGGGGCGAGGCGGTGTCCGGGGAATACGCGGTGGATTGGCGCGACGCGCACGCGGTCCTGCGCGGCGTGGCGCTGGAGAATCTCCAGGTGATGCGCGCGCGGGCATTGGCGCTGCCGACAGATGCGCAGGTGCTGGTAGAGGGTCGGGGCGGGCCGATGCTGGCGCTGCTGCGGCGCGACGGGCGGCAGTATCTAATCCAGTCGTTCGGCTTCCTGGATGAGAAGCGGGAAGCGCCGAATACACCGTGGCTGTGGCGGCCGGGGTTTCTCGTGTACATGGCGAACGCGCTGCGCTATCTCGGCGGGGCGGGCGCGACGGGCGAGGGGCAGTGGTCGGCAACGGGAGTTGCATTGGACGTGGCGGCGGTAGCGGGCCGGCGCGAGGTGCGTATCGTGCGGCCTGATGGGCGTACGGAGACGGCAACCGTGCGTACATCGGGGAGTGCCTACTTCGCGCGGACCGACCGCGCCGGGGTGTATCGGGTGGAGGGGGCGCCTGAGGGGCGCGATCGCTACGCGGTGAACCTCTGCAGCGAGGCGGAGAGCGACGTGGCGCCGCGGGCGGTGCTGGCGCTGGCGGGGGGCACGGTGAGCGGGACAGCCTCGTCGCGGCTGGTGACGGAGCCGGTGTGGCGCTGGCCGATCGCGGCGCTGCTGCTCGTCCTGACGCTGGAGTGGATCATCTACAACAAGCGCGTGTGGGTGTAGGTCACATCTGGCGCAACCTGCGCAGGCAAAACTACATCATGGGGATGGGCGGCGGATCATCATCGCGGCCGGTGCCGGAGAAGGACTGGTTGTTGGGGCGGTCGGGGTCGCCATCGAGCGGGGTGTCGACGAAGCGGCCGTCGGGGTGGTTGCGGTAGCCGAGGGCGCCGGCGGTCAGCGTTTCGCCGTGGCCGTCGCAGAACATGGCGTTGGCGCGGCCGCGGTGGCGCGGCTCGACGGCGGTGCGGGTGGTGCCGGGGTCGCCGCTGCCGCGGTCGCTGGTTGCGGTAAGGCGCGGGGGGTCGAGCGTCCAGGCGTGATTGCCGAGCATGGCGAAGTTGCGGCCTTCGTTTTCGTAGAGGAGACGATCATTGGCGGGGAAGCCGGCGGCGGTGCCCATGCAATCGGCGGCCATGACGGTGCCGGCGAGCGCGCGGAGGCGGGTGCGGCGGACGGGGAAGTTGTGGAACTTGTTGCCGGTTTGGCGGGCATTGCCGAGGAACTGGTGGTTGTAGCCGTAGGCGTGGTTGCGCGGGTCTTTGCGCTCGGGGACGGTGGGACAGAGATACATCTTGTTGTCGTAGTCGACGCGGTCGGTGTCGGTGCGGGGTTCGTTGAAGGCGAAGACGCCGACGTAGCGGCCGAGCATGGCCAGCCAGCGGGGGCGGAGGGCCAGGCCGTTGCCGACGTCGTGCCAGTTGGCGGGGTTGGTCGCGCCGCCCGGCGCATTGAAAAAGCGGCCCGGGACGATGACGTCATCGTTGTCGTCGCAGTACATGTGCCAGCCCTGGGCGAGGGTGCGCAGGCGGGTGAAGCAGATGACGCCGCGGGTCTGCTGGCGCGCGGCGGCGAGCGAGGGGAGGAGCATGGAGATGAGCAGGGCGATGATGGCGATGACGACGAGGAGTTCGACGAGGGTGAACGCGCTACGGTGAGGGTGTCGGGATCGCATGACGGGGGACGCTCCGGCATCGGTCGTGTCACTGGGGACGCGGGCTACAATAATCAGCGCAAGCGGTGCTGGGAACACGGCGACCCGCAGTCGCGACCGGGGCAGCCATGAGCGGTATCGGTAAGAAGCGATCGGACGCTGTTCTTTCGGACTTTGTGGCGTCGCTGGAGGAGCAACATTGCGGGCCGGCGCATGCCTGTCCGTATCTGCCGGGGCGCGAGGCGCGGATCTGCGGTTTCGTGGCGGAATCGCTGAGCGCATCGTTGTATCACGAGCTGATGGACCTGGTGTTTCGGCGCAGCGGGCGGTTGTTCTACCGGCCGGCGTGCGCGGGGTGCCGGGAGTGTGTGCCGATCCGCGTGTCGGTGGCGGCGTTCACGCCGAGCCGAAGCCAGCGGCGCGTGAGCCGACGGAACGCAGACGTGTCGGTGGAGGTCGGACGGCCGATGCCGACGGACGAGAAGCACGCGCTGTTCCGGCGGTACCTGGCGGGGCAGCACGACGGGTCGATGTCGGGCGAGCGTAGTTCGTTCGAGCAGTTTCTGTACGCACCGGCCGTGGACACGCTGGAGTTCGAGTATCGGCTGGGGAGGCGGTTGGTCGGAGTCGGGCTTGCGGATGTGTGCGTGCGGTCACTGAGTTCAGTGTACTTCTATTTTGATCCGGAGATGCGGCGGCGGAGTCTCGGGGTGTATTCGGCGCTGCAGGAGATCGAATACTGCCGGCGGGAGGGGATTCCGCACTACTACCTCGGGTATTACGTACAGGATAGCGGGGCGATGAACTACAAGGCCCGGTTCCGGCCATATGAGCTGCTGAGGGCGGACGGCGGCTGGCACCGCAGCGACCTGCCGGAGCGACTCCAGGACCCCGGGGAGGGCGGAAATTGACGCCTTGGGGGGATTTCGATAGCCTACCGTTTCTTTCCGGGCAGGCGGCCGGCATTCGGCGCTCGGGGCCGGCCCCATGGGGGTCGGTGGGGCGGTTTCCGCGCGGCGGAAACGATGGGCACCAAGGGTTTCGCGGCCGGTGCTCAGGCCTCTGACTTCGGTGAACCAGCCGTGGCGGACGCGACCTCTCTCGTATTTCGCGCCATCATTGGCCAGTCAGAGCAAATAGAATAATCGGGTAATCGAACGGGCTCAGCCTGTGGCGTGCCCAGTGGGCGAACCCATCCCTACCCGGTGGTGTAATTGGTAACACACCAGGTTTTGGTCCTGGTATTCATGGTTCGAGTCCATGCCGGGTAGTTTCGGGCGTGGCGGCGGGAACAAGTGACGCGGCAATGAGCGGACGTGCGGCACGAGCGGCGATCATTCTGGCAGCCGGGGAGGGCACGCGCATGCAAAGCGACCTGCCGAAGGTGGCGCACGAGGTGTGCGGCCGGCCGATGCTGGACTACGTGCTCGATGCCTGCCGCGGCGCCGACGTGGAGCGGATTCTCGTCGTCGTCGGCCATCGCAAGGACGTGCTGCTGGACCTGTACGCCGATCAGGATGACCTCGTCTGGGTCGAGCAGTGCGAGCGCAAGGGCACAGGCCACGCGGTGATGATGTGCGAGAACGCGCTGGCGGGATTCACCGGAAATGTGGCGGTCGTGGCGGGCGATATGCCGCTCGTGCGGCCCGAAACGATGCGGATGCTGTTTGAGAAGCACGAGGGCAGCGGCGATGCGGTGACGCTGGGGACGGTGATGCTCGACGATCCGACGGGGTACGGGCGGATCGTGCGCGACGGGTCGGGCGCGCTGCGCGGGATCGTCGAACACGCGGACTGCACGGCGGAGCAGCTGCGGATCCGCGAGGTCAACCCGAGCTACTACTGCTTCGAGCGGGAGAAGCTGCGATTTGCGCTGGAGCGGATCGACTGCAAGAACGCCAAGGGCGAGTACTACATCACGGATGCCTTGAAGGTGCTGATCGACGCGGGGTACCGCGCCGATGCGCTCGAGGCGCTGCAGCCGGACGAGGCGACAGGGATCAACTTGCGGCGCGACCTGGCGCTGGTCGCGCGGATGATGCAGGAGCGGATCCAGGATTCGATCATGGCGGCGGGTGTGACGATCGTCGACCCGCGGACGACGTGGATCGAGTCGGGTGCGGTGATCGGGCGGGAGACGGTGATCGAGCCTTTCACCTTTATCGGCGGGGGGGCGCGGATCGGCGCGTCCTGTCGGGTCGGGCCGTTTGCGCGGGTGGAAAGCGGGCAAACGATCGAGGCGGGGTCGACGGTGGCCGGGCTGAGCGCGGAGGAGCGCGAGTCGGCGGTCCGGGGGCTGCGCCTCGGGGCGGCGGGTGGCTAGATGAGCGTGAAGGTAAAGGACATGCAACGAGCGCGGTCGGCTTCGCAGGAAGTCCCCTTCGGCGACTACTCGCCGCTGAAGATTTTCACCGGGCGCGGCAATCCGGTGCTGGCCGAGCGCATCGCGGAACACCTGGGCGTCGAGCGGGGGACGGCGGAGATCGAATCGTTCCCGGATGGGGAGACGCGGATCAAGCTGCTCGACTACGTGCGCGGGAGAGACTGCTTCATCGTGCAGCCGACGTGCCCGCCGGTGAACCAGAACTTGGTGGAGCTGCTGATCTTCATCGACTGCATGCGCCGGGCGTCGGCAAAGCGCATCACGGCGGTGATGCCGTACTTCGGGTATGCGCGGCAGGACCGCAAGGCCGAGGGGCGGACTCCGATCACGGCGAAGCTGGTGGCGAACCTGATCACGGAGGCGGGTGCGGACCGGGTGCTGACGGTCGATCTGCACGCCGATCAGATTCAGGGCTTCTTCGACATTCCGGTCGACCACCTATCGGCCGATCCTGTGATCGTCGCGCATTTTCGCTCGCTGGGTCTGCAGAACACGGTGCTCGTGTCGCCGGACCTGGGGAACCTGAAGAAATCGTACAAGTACGCTGCGAAGCTGGGCGGGGCGATCGCCGTAATCGACAAGCGGCGGGTGAGCGGGGAGGCCGTCGAGCTGCAAAACATCATCGGGCAA
>CAZNDQ010000363.1:0-4689 GCA_964571825.1 uncultured Planctomycetales bacterium
GCCCCGACGAGTTTCTCGAGCTGGAGGCTGAGGCGCGCGCGGCCGCGCGCCACCCGCCCGGCCCGGGCGCCGTGCGCAAGTTCCGCGCCGTCGTCCGCTCGATCGGCCGCGCCTGGCTCGACCGCCCGCAGCACCGCCTCAGCGCCACCCGCGGGCACGACGGCTGCACGCTGCACTTCGAACTGCTCGACGGCCGCCGCTGGGTCTCCGCCTTCACCCTCAACGTCCACAACGAAGACGGCCTCTACACCCTCAAGGGCCCCAACGCCGAACGCAAGCGGCTCGGCCTCTCCCCGGCGCTGCTCGCCGCCCTCGACGAGCTGGCCTTTAACTGGCAGATGCGCCCCGAGGCGGAGGGCCTCGGCCGCGCCGACACCACCGTCTATCTCCACACCTGGACCGCCGCCCAGGCCGGCCGCTTCGCCGCCGCCGCCATCCGACTCCTCGCCCCGCTCCACCCGCTGCCGAGCAAGGCGCCGAAGGCGTCGAAACCTGCCCGCGGCAAATCCACGCCCTCGCGCCGCAAGCCGACCGTCGGATCACGCAGCCGTCGAACCGTTTCTGTGAGGGCGAAATCGCGCCAGCGAGCGAAGCCCCGGCGAAGTTGACGGTGCGCGACGGCGTGATTCACGGCGTCGGCCGGCGCGAAGTAAAGTTCGAACCAATTCTCTCGAACGAATGAAGAAGAAAAAAACGATCTCAACGCGCAAATCGAAACGCAGTGCAACGACCGGCCCAAAGCGTTGGTGGGTGGCCTTCGTCTCCAACCCGGGTTACGCGGCCTCGCTGGAACGCTGCAAGATCTACGCGTCGATTCCCGACGCCCGTGCCGAGGCCAAGGGCCTCCTCCGCGTCATCGACGAGTCCGGTGAGGACTATCGTTTTCCGCGCCGCTGGTTTCGCCCTATACAGGTCGATGAAGGCACCACGCGCGCCCTGCGGAGCAAATCCACGTCGCGATGAACTGGTCCTTGCGTGAGATTCGCCGTGCGTTCTTCGAGTGTCTTGGCGTGATTTTGCCAGCTCGTGCGTTAAAGCGACGAACTTTGCCAAGTCACTCGGTGAAGTTGACCGACAGCGTCGAGAAGTCTCCTAGATCGACGTCGCCGTCAAGATCGAAATCGGCGCAGGCGCACTCGGGCTGCGCCGCCACGTCCGCCCCGAAGCACGTCGAAAACGCCGCGTGATCGACCAGATCCACGCGCCCGTCGCCGTTGAAGTCGCCCGGCTCGCACGCATCAAACACGCCGTTGGCGTTGCAGTCGCGCGCGGTGCCGGCCGCCAGGTCGCACTCGTCGGGCACCGCGTTGGCATCGCAGTCGGCGCTCGTCGCGGCCGCCAGATCGAGCCGGTCGGCCACGCCGTTGCCGTTGCAGTCGTGATACTCATCGTAGCCCATGTCGACGCGCGCGCCGCCCAGCCGCGGCTCGCCGTCGCAGTCGGTCTCAGATGAGGCGGGGACGTCCGCCGGATCGCCCGCCTGGATACAAGGCGAATCCGACGCAAGGTGTACGTCCCCGCCGGGAGAGTCGACGAACTGCGGATCAACGTCGACGTTGCCCGCTCCGGCCCAGCCGCCCTGCACGTTGCAGTACGCCACGTCCAGCACCGACGCATCGCCCTTCCACAGTTCGCCGCCACCGTTCCAGAGCACCGAGCTGCGCAGGGTGACGGCATTGGGCTCGGACTGGAACGAGCTGGCGGCCAGCGCTGCGCCGAAGCCGGCCGTGTTTCCCGCAAACGTGCAGCGGCGAATGACCGGCGCGCAGTCGTCATATGCGCCGATCGCCCCGCCGTAGACCGCCGAGTTTCCCACGAACACACAATTGTTCAGCAGCGGGTCGCTGTTGCGCCGGTTGTGCACCGCCCCGCCCCAGACGTTGCTGCCGATAGCTGAGTTGCCCTCGAACCGCACGTGATGCATCTGCGGTGAGGAGTTGTAGTTGTACACCGCCCCGCCGTTGTCGGCCGAGCAGCCGCTGAACGAGCACGCCAGCAGCGTCCCGTGGCTGTAGTTGTTGTACAGCGCGCCGCCGGTCGTCTCGGCCGTGTTGCCGCTGAACGTGCATCCGATGTACGACGGCGTGCTGTTCTCGCTGGAGAAGACGGCGCCGCCGCTGAAGCGCACCGCAGCGTTTTGCTCAAACGCGCAGCCCGTCAGCACCGGCGCCGCGGCGCTGCGGTTGTACATCGCTCCGCCGTCGTCGGCCGTGTTGCCGCGGAACACGCACTGCGACAACGTCGGCGACGCGGCGTAGTTGTAGACGGCCCCGCCGCCCAGCACCGCGCGGTTGCCCTCAAACGTACAGTTCTCGTATGCCGGCGAGCCGTTGTCATGCCGCGCCGCGCCCCCATAGCGGGCGGAGTTGCCGCGGAAGACGCAGTCGCGCACGGTGGGCGAACCGGCGCTGCAATAGAGTCCGCCGCCGGCGTTGAAAGGCGTAGCCGTGAAGTCGGCGTTGCCGCCGACGATCGTGAACCCATCGAGCACGGCCGACGCGTCGACGCCGCTGCCGGTCACCACGTGCAGCGCGTTGTCTGCGACGTTGACGAAGCCCGGCTGATCGTCGCCGAGCAGATCGCCGCTGAGAATCGTCTCGTAGAGCGCGAGATCGCGCGCGTCCGGATCGGCCCCCCCGCTGCCCGCGTAGCCGCCGCGGAGCGTGACGCCGCTCTCCAGCGAGAAGGTGGCGGTGCGATTGCCGTTGCCGCCGGGCGAGCCTGTCGAGCGGTCGGGGCGATACGTCCCCCCGGCGACGAGCACGAAGTCGCCGGGCTGAGCGACGGCGAGCGCATCCTGCAGATAGGCAAACGCGGTGTTCCAGCTCGAGCCGTCGCCGCCCGGCGGTGCAACCTCGTCAACGTAGTGCGTGGCGGCCGCAGCGGCTCCAGGCACCCACAGACAGACCGACCACGCCAGCAGGACGAGGATGGTACGCATTGTCGCGCGGAGCCTCCGTCACGATTCCCGGTGCGTGCGGAGGAAACATACAATGTGGCGGGGCGGCGTGCGGGCGGTCCGGCCGGGTCAATGACTGTGCGGTCGCCGCGACGCGGATTATCGGCAGCGGCGGCCGGGGCGCACGCCATGGCGGCGGACCCGCCACCAATGTCGCGGCGCTCGGCGCCCAAACCCGAAAGGACGACCGGTATGGGACGAATCAGTCGGAGCACGTGGGCGGCGGGGTGTCTGCTGGGGGTGGCGCTCATCGGCGCCGGCGCAGCGCTCGGCGCCGACGACGCTCCCGGCTTTCCGGGCGAACTCCGCGGACGCGCCGAGCAGGCGATCCGCCGCGGCCTCGAGTACCTCGCCGCGACGCAGCAGCCCGACGGCGGCTGGACCCACGCCGGCCAGACCAATCCGGCGATCACCGCGCTGGCCGCGCGCGGCTTCGTCCAGCACCCCGACTACGGCCGCGACCATCCGCATGTCCGCCGCGCAATCGAGCTGGTGCTCCGCCACCGCCAACCCGACGGCGGCATCTACGTCCCCGACGCCGGGCTGCACAACTATCACACCAGCGTCTGCCTCGCGCTGCTGGCGGCGACGCGCGACTCCGCCTACCGCGAGATCGTGCGCGGCGCGCAATCGTATCTGAAGAAAATCCAGTGGGACGAGACGGAGGACGTCGACGCCGCCAGCCCGTGGTATGGCGGCGCCGGCTACGGCCGCGGCAAACGCCCCGACCTCTCCAACACGCAGATGATGATCGAGGCCCTGCACGAGAGCGGCCTCTCGAAGACCGACCCCGCCTATCGCAAGGCCCTCCAGTTCATTCAGCGCTCGCAGATGCGCAGCGAGTCAAACGATCAGCCGTTTGCCCGCGGCGCCGACGACGGCGGGTTCATCTACTCACCGGTCGGTGAGGGCGAGAGCAAGGCCGGCTACGACGTGCGCGAGGACGGCCGGCGCCTCCGCTCCTACGGCAGCATGACCTACGCCGGCTTCAAGAGCATGCTTTACGCCGGGCTGACCCGCGACGACCCGCGCGTCCGCGCCGCGTACGACTGGATTCGCACCAACTACACCCTCGACCACAACGCCAACATGCCCGGCGCGCAGTCGATGGAAGGGTACTACTACTACCTGCACGTCGTCGCCAAGGCGCTGCGTGCGTGGGGCCGGGATACGCTCGTCGACTCGGGCGGCATCGAGCACGACTGGCGCCGCGAACTCTGCGAGCAACTGCTCGCCCGCCAAGCGCCTGACGGAAGCTGGGTGAACACGGCCGATCGCTGGCTCGAGGGCAACCCCCACCTGGTCACTTCCTACGCCGTCCTCGCCCTGCAGGAAACCCTCGCCCCGCCGCTGCCGTAAGCCCGGTCATCGCGCCCGCGCGAGCGCCGCGCCCGCTCGTGACCGCCCGCGGACAGCGCCCATTTCGATTCAACGCCGTTCTCCGGTATGATGGCGGGGCTGTGGCCGTGACGAGAACACGTCCCGGGGCTGGGGAATGCCGCGCGATCCCGACATCCGACGAGTCATGATCATCGGCTCCGGGCCGATCATCATCGGGCAGGCCTGCGAGTTCGATTACTCCGGCACGCAGGCCTGCCGCGCACTGCGCGAAGAGGGCATCGAGATCGTCCTGCTCAACAGCAATCCGGCGACGATCATGACCGACCCCAATCTCGCGCACGCCACCGACAGCGAGCCGGTCGGCCCCGCGACGATGGGCAGCACCTTCC
>CAZNDQ010000364.1:0-4681 GCA_964571825.1 uncultured Planctomycetales bacterium
ACCCCGGCAACAAGAAGGACAACTTCTGGGAGATGGGCGACACCGGCCCGTGCGGCCCGTGCAGCGAGATCCACATCGACCTGACGCCCGACAAATCCGGTGGCCCGCTGGTCAACGCCGGCGACGCCCGCGTGATCGAGATATGGAACCTGGTCTTCATCCAGTTCAATCGCGGCAGCGACCGGAAGCTGTCGCCGCTGCCGGCAAAGCACGTCGACACCGGCATGGGCTTCGAGCGGCTGTGCGCCGTGCTGGAAGGCATGGCGGCGGGCAGGCTCGGCAAAACAACGAACTATGACACCGGCGTATTTACGCCGATCTTCGAGGCGATTCAGAAGCGCACCGGCGCCCCGAAGTACACGGGCACGCTGCCCGGCCAGTCGAAGGCGGGTGCAGCGGGCGGCGCCGAACCCGGCGATGGCGGTGCAACCACCGACCAGGAGATGATCGACGTTTCCTACCGCGTCATCGCCGATCACATTCGATGTCTGACCTTCGCGCTGACCGATGGCGCGATGCCGTCCAATGAAGGCCGCGGATACGTCCTGCGCCGCATCCTGCGCCGCGCCGTCCGCTACGGCCGGCAATACATGAACATGCACGAGCCGTTCCTCAGTGATCTGGTCAAACCGGTCATCGATCACATGTCGGGCGCGTTTCCAGAGTTGAAATCGGGACCGAACCCGAAGCAGCCACGCGACAACGCCGCTCACGTCGCCGGGACCATCCGCGACGAGGAAGAGTCCTTCGGCCGCACGTTCGACCGGGGCCTGAAACTCTACCGCGACGAAGCCGACTACGCCCGCACCCACCACCACGGCCGCATCAGCGGCGAAGCGGCGTTCAAGCTGCACGATACGTATGGGTTTACCATCGACCTGACGGAGTTGATGGCGGAGGAGGACGGGCTGACGATCAATCTGGGGGAATATAACAGGTTGATGGAGGAGGCGAGAGAGAAGGCGCGCGACTCCGGCAAGGAATCAGGCTACCCATTCGGCACGGGAACCTATAAGCCACTAGGATCGGGTTCGTGCGATGACTCAGCTAAGTACTTGCCGCCATTTGAGTGCAATGCGCTCATATGGAGTGTTCGCCAAGTGGATGGCCTTGACGATGTGCGACCAGCGGCTGCCGGCGCGCGGGTCGTATTTTGGTCTAATCACACGTCCTTCTATGCTGAACAGGGAGGCCAGGTATCGGATACGGGCGTGCTGGAGTGTTCGGATGGGACTCTTGTGGACGTGACGGGAGTTGTTCGCTCCGGCGACTATATTGAGCATCGAGGAATCGTTCGCAACGGCAACCTGTCAATGGGAGCAAAGGGCGTTTTTCGGGTCGACCGCCCCCGCCGCACGCGCATCATGCAAAACCACACCGCAACCCACCTCCTCAACTGGGCGTTGCGGGATCAACTCGGCGCGCACATCGACCAGAAGGGTTCGCTCGTCGATCCGGAAAAGACGCGATTCGACTTTTCACATAACAAGCCCGTCAGTGATGAAGAGCTTCAGAAGATCGAGAATCTGGTAAAATCGCAGATCGACGCCGAATACAAAGTCTACGCCCGCGAGGTGGATCAGCAGGCGGCGCGGAAGATCAACACGCTGCGGGCCGTGTTCGGCGAAAAATATCCCGACCGCGTCCGCGTGGTCTCGATCGGCGTGCCCATCGGCAAGCCGCAGCCCCCGGCCAGCCCAGGCGACGCGGATGGCGCGCGCGGAGCAGGCGGCGCCGGCGGCAGGGATGGCGTCGAGGTCGGCGAGGAGCGGATGGCCTCCGAAGGTGGGGCGGCCGCGCTGGAACTGGAAGACGAGATCGGCCCCGACACGCTCCTGGGCGCCCCCGACGACGACCGCTGGATGCAGTACAGCGTCGAGTTCTGCGGCGGCACGCACGTCGCCAACACGCGCGAGATCGGCGACTTCGTGCTGACCCAGGAAGAAGGCGTCGCCAAAGGCATCCGGCGCTTGGTCGGCATCAGCGGGGACGCGGCCGCGGCCGCGCGGAAGCGCGGCGAGGCGCTGGTCGCGAAGGCGGGCGCGCTGCTGCGAGACCCCCACACCGGCGGTGAATCTCCGCCCAGCGAGCCGCGGGCTTCAGCCCGCGCGGAGTCACCGGCTCAACACCGGTTACAAACCGGTGCCACCCTGCAATCCGCCATCGCCGACATCCAGGCGGAATTGTCCGACGCGGTCATCCCGCTCGCCGACCGCCGCCGCGTGCTCGAGATCGTCGCCGAGCTACAGGAACAGCTCAAACAGCAGCAAAAAGCCGCGGCCGCGGAGTCCGGCGGCGCCGTGATGGACCGCATGGCGGAGCTATTCGCCAAGGCCGAAACCATCGGCGGCGTGACGGTCGTCGTCGGCGGAGTCCCCCCGGCGAACGCCGACGCCCTCCGCGGCGCCATCGACTGGGTCCGCAACAAGACCAAGGCATCGGCCGTGATGCTCGCCTGCCACAGCGACGGAAAGGTCACGCTGATCGCCGGTATGAGCAAAGACGTCGTCGCCCGCGGCATCAAAGCCGGCGACCTCATCAAAGAGGTTGCCCCCCTGGTAGGCGGCAAAGGCGGCGGCCGGCCGGACATGGCGCAGGGCGGCGGCACGGACGCGACGGGGATTCCGCAGGCGCTGGCACGTGCTGGCGCTTGGATCAGGGAGAAGTGCGGCTGAGCAGCCCGGAGGTGATCCGCAGATTCTCGCAGATTTTCGCAGATCAAAACGAGGATAGAAGAAACAGAAGGAGAAACGAAGCAGTATTGACCTGACTGATTGCCCACCGGCGGAAGCGCGAAGCGCTGGCATCTTACCGGTGTGCAACACGCAAGAATAAGCGCACGGGCCACGCTGGTTCTGCGCGGTCTGAATCTGCGAAATCTGCTACTCCGCGGATTCCTCTCCTACTGTGATGGGCACTCGACCTTGGGGAAGCGGCATCATCGCCCGCGACCGCGTCAGCCGCAGTCGTAGCCTTCCTGAACCTCTGCTCCGCAGCCGAAGAGCGCCGTAGCGACAGCGTCGCCGGAGGGGACGTTGTTGAACTTGGCTTTGCCCCTGCCCTTCGCATTGAGCGTGCCGTCGACGTGATCGCCGTTGCCGATCACCACGCGGAACGAATCCGAGTCGGCGCCGCCGACGAGTTTGACCGTCAGCTTGTTGCCGCTGCGCTTGCTCTTGCACCGGGCCTTCTTGATGCGCTCGTCCGAGGAGCAGCGCGGAAACGGGCTGTACTTGATGGTGACGTAGTTGCCTTCGCTGGCGCCGGTGATGATCACGTTGCCGCCGCCGTCCACCACCACGTCCGTCGCCACTTCCGCCTGGTTGCTGGGGCTGTTGTATCGCTCGACGGCAAAGTCGGCGCCATCCTCGGTGTAGCCCACGGTGGCGTAGTCATTGCTGCTCAGCCCGCCCCCCCAACTCCAGCCGGTCAGGAAAGATCGCCCCAGCCGATCAATCGCCAGTGCCAGGCCCAAGTCGTCCGCGCTGCCGGTGCCGTTGTAGGTGCGCGCCCAGCGCTGCACGCCGCCGCTGGTGTAGCTGACGGTGGTGTAGTCCTGCCGGGCGGCGATCTGGACCGTGTGGCCGCCGACGTACAGATGCCCGGTAACCGGGTCGAGCGCGATGGACGTGCCCGTATCCACCGAGTCGAGCGCGCCGGCGTAGTAGCGCACCCACTGAAGCGCTCCGCTCGGGCTGTACTTGATCGTGCCGATGTCCCAGTTGGAGCCGCCGCGGAAGAGCTGGCCCGCCGTGTAGATGTTGCCGGCGGCGTCCACGACGACGTCGTTGTTGACGTTGTTGCCCGGATGGGCGACGGCCTGGTGGCGCACCCACAGCTCGGCGCCGTCGTTATCGTACTTGAGCGTGGTCGCCTCCGGCCCCGCCAGCACGCGGCTCGACCCGACGACGATCACGTTGCCGTCGCCATCGATCGCCAGCGACGTGGCCCCGTCCGCCAGGGCGCCCTCACGGGCATAGCGGCTGACCCACAGTTCATTGCCGGCCGCGTCGTACTTGATGGTGGCGAAGTCGTCGCCGCTGCGTCCGCCGTCGCTGACGCCGGTTACGTAGACGTTGCCATCGTCATCCACCACCACCGCCGCCGCCTGATCGTCCCTCAGCGCGGACGGGTCGTCATAGAGCGCCGCCCACAGCAGGGCGCCGTTCGCGGTGTATTTCAGCGTGGTGTAATCCAGCCCGGTGTCGGAGGAGAGGCTCGCCCCGGTGACGTAGACGTTGCCGGCGGCATCCACGGCCACGTCGTAGCCGGCGTCGTCGCCGTTGCCGGAGCCGTTGTACAGACGCGACCAGAGGAGGTTGCCGTTGGCGTCGTATTTGACGGTGCCGATGTCGTCGCCGGTCCGTCCGCCGTCGGCGGCGCCGGTGACATAGACGTTGCCCGCCTCGTCCGCCGCGATGGCGAACGCGCTGCCGCTTTCGTAGGCCCGAACCCACCTCTGCGTAAGCTCGCCGCGGGCGACGGCGCCGAAGCTGATGAGGAAGATCGATGCACAGGCCGCTCGGAGCGTCTGCTGTGGCGACATTTTTCCCTTCTCCTGCGGGTTGCAGAGCGCCGCGCCTGCGCCGCCCCTCGTTCTGTCGATGATGGCTCGTCCGGCCGCGTCGCGCGATCGGCGACGGCTCCCGAAGGTACACCCGGCCGGGGGCGCGGATGCTCA
>CAZNDQ010000365.1:0-4680 GCA_964571825.1 uncultured Planctomycetales bacterium
CCGCACGCAGACGGATTGCGATCCCCCGACTCCCCTTCAAGCATCGCCCAGCGCTGATCCCGCGCGGCGCGGCCGTACAATCCCACCAGACGTTAAATCACGCTGAAGACGTAACTCATTTCGCCATCGCGTGTTACGGCGACCGCCGACCGCCCGGCTCGTCGCGGCGCCGCGTATGCCCATCGGACCCGGCACAGGGGACGTGGAGCGGCCACAGGGGGAAGGATGATGAACGTCCAGCCGATCGGAGCGGACGCCCAGTTACAGTCGCAGGCGCTCAACCCGCCCGCTGCCGGGACCGGCGGCGGCGCGTCCCAATCGCAATCGGCCGCGCAATCGGCCACCAGACTCCAGACCTCGTCCAGCACCATCGTTCAATCCAGCTCCGCCTCATTCTCGCAGAACATCAGTTCAATGATGTCGGCCATTTCGCCGTTCGTCGCCGACCAGGAGCTGCTCAAGGCGATCATGCTGCTCATCGTGTTGCAGCAGTTGCTCGGCGAAAACTCGCGTGGTCAACAGTCGGGGTTGCTTCTGCCCAGCCTGGGCGGGAGTTCGTCCTTCCAGTCCGTGCAGTTTTCCTACAGCGAGCAGAGCACCCAGTACGTGCAGCAGCTCTATCAGCAGCAGATCAGTGGCGAGGCCGGCGCGGCGCAGCAAGGGGCAGGCGTCAATGCCGGCGGCAGCGGCGACCCGAGCGCGGGATTGGACCTCCAAGCCTGAGGTTGGTTAGACCCACCTTTGGGGACGGGAGCGCGAGTCGAGTGCTTATCGCGCTCCCGCTTTCTTGCGCGGCGCGCCCGGCAATCCCAACCCGCGCCATTCGGCGCTGCCTGGTTTGACGCCACACTCAGGGTCGGTAATCGGCGAGAATCCGCACGATTCGCTCTGCGGCGCGACCGTCCCAGAACTGCGGGATCCTACCCGTGATGCCGCCGGCCTTGATCCGCTCGAATCCGGCCAGGATCCGCTGCGTGTCCGTGCCGACGACCTGATTCGTCCCCTCGTCAACAGTCACCGGCCGTTCGGTATTCTCCCGCACCGTCAGGCACGGCACACCGAGAATCGTCGTCTCCTCCTGCACGCCGCCGGAATCGGTGATCACCAACTGCGCACAATCCGTCAGCCGAAGGAAATCGAGATACCCCAACGGGTCGAGCAGCTTCAGATTCCCCAGCGCCGCAATCCGCGGGCCCAGACCCAGCGTATCGAGGTTCTTCCGCGTCCGCGGGTGAATCGGAAACACGATCGGCAGCTCCCGCTGGATCACCTCCAGTGCGTCGAGAATGCGCCCGAACACCTCCGCATCGTCCACGTTGCTCGGCCGGTGCAGCGTCATCGCCACATACCCGCGCGGCGTCAAACCCAGCTTGTCGAGGATGCCGCTTGCCGCAGCCCGCTCCCGGTGCAGCAGCAGCGTGTCGATCATCACATTGCCGACGAAGTGAATCTTCCCCGCGTCGATCCCCTCGCGCCTGAGGTTGGCCACCCCCGCCGGCTCCGATGCGAACAGCAGATCGCTCAATACGTCCGTCACCAGCCGGTTGATCTCCTCCGGCATCGAGCGGTCGAAGCTGCGCAGCCCCGCCTCGACGTGCGCGACCCGCACGCCCAGCTTGGCGGCTACCAGCGCACACGCCGCCGTCGAGTTCACGTCGCCGACGACCAGCACCATCTGCGGCCGCAGCTCCGTCACCACCGTCTCGAACCGTTGCATGATCGCCGCCGTCTGCTGTGCGTGCGACCCGCTGCCCACCTCGAGGTTGATGTCCGGCCGCGGAATGCCCAGGTCGTCGAAAAACGACTGGCTCATCTTCTCATCGTAATGCTGCCCGGTGTGCACCAGTACCGGCGTCAGCTTCGGCGCCGCGCCATACGCGCGCATCAGCGGCGCAATCTTCATGAAGTTCGGACGGGCGCCGCAGACGTTGACAATCTTCATCGCGAGCGCGGCCCTCTCGACGGTCAATCGAAAAATCGGAAGCGGACGATGGCGATGAGCGCCTGGATCCCGTCGACCCAGGTGATCTTCTTCCCCTCGTCGTACGACCGGCCGGCGTAGCCGATCCCCACCTCGTACACGCGCCAGCCCCCCTTGGCCACCTTCGCCGTGATCTCCGGCTCAAAGTTGAAGCGATCGCTGCGGATGGGGATCGTCCGCAGCACCTCCGCCCGGAACACCTTGTAGCACGTCGCCATGTCCGTCAGGTTCAGGTTCGTGAACATGTTGGAGAGCGTCGTCAGCACCTTGTTGCCCACCATGTGCCAGAAGTAGTGGACACGGTGCGCCTGCCCCCCGACAAACCGCGAGCCGAACACCACGTCGGCCTTGCCGTCGAGAATCGGCTTCAGCAGCCCTGGATACTCGGCCGGGTCATACTCCAGGTCGGCGTCCTGAATCAGCACGATGTCGCCGCTCGTGTGCGCGAAACCCGTCCGCAGCGCCGCCCCCTTCCCATGATTCCTCTCGTGCATGTAGATCTTCAGCCGCTCGTGACCGTACTGCTGCCGGATCCCCTCATACAGCTCGCGCGTCCCGTCCGTCGAGAAGTCATCGACCAGCACAACCTCCTTGTCCATGCCCACGTCCACCGCCCAGACGCGGCGCAGAATCTCCGCCAGCGTCTCCTTCTCGTTGTACACGGGAATGACGATCGAAAGTCGCACGAGTCTGCGGTTTCCTCTGTGTCGGATCGGCCCGTCGCCGCGGCCGCGCCGCCGTCGGCGAGCGGAATCATAGGGCAACGGCTTGCGCCCGGCCAGCCGCGTGCCGGCGTCGCATCAGGCGTCATCAAAAACCGTAAACCCAGCCGCCAGCAGGTCCTGGATGTCAATCATCCCCACGCAGCGATGCCCGTCGTCGACCACGGGCAGCTCGTCGATGCCGTACTTGCGCATGACCTTCGCCGCCGCGACGACGTATTCACTCTCGCGCACGTACTTCGGGTCGCGCGTCATCACTTCGCTCAGCCGCGCCGCCGCCGGGTGCTCGTGCGCACCGATCAGCCGACGCAGGTCGCCGTCCGTGAAAAACCCCACCAGCTTGCCCTTGTCGTCGACGACCGCCACCGCGCCGCTGCCGCGCTTGCCGCCGCCCGCACCCGCCGACTGCACCGGCGCCGCGTAGTCGCGCACCGTGCAGTGGCTCTCGATCAGCGGGCACGATCCGCCGCGGCGCATGATTTCGCTCACCTTCATCAGGCTCCGCCCGAGTTCCCCGCCGGGATGAAACCGCGCATACTGCTCGCGACGGAAGTCCTTCTCGAACATCACCGTCAGCGCCAACAGGTCGCCGAGGATCAGCATCGCCGTCGTCGACGAACTCGGCGCCAGCCCCAGCGGGCACGCCTCCTCCACCTGCCCGATGTTCAGCACCAGATCGCAAAGCCGCGCGCACGCCGACTGCGGGTTCCCCGTGATCAGTACCCGCCGGCAGTCCATCTTCCGCAGCTCGCCCAGCGTGCGGATCACCTCCTCCGTCTGACCGCTGTTCGTCAGCGCCAGCACCACGTCCTGCGCCTGGACCATCCCCAGGTCGCCGTGCATCGCCTCCACCGGGTGCAGCACGAACGCTGGCGTGCCCGTCGACGAAAACGTCGCCGCGATCTTCTGCCCCACCAGCCCAGCCTTGCCCATCCCCGTCACCGCCAGCCGCCCCTTCATCCCCGCGATCAGCCGCACCGCCTCGACAAACGAGTCGTTGATCGCCACCGCCACCCCGCGCGCGGCCGCCAGCTCCTTGGCCAGGATCCGCTCGGCGGTCTCGATGATCCGCTTGTTGTTGCCGCTGCCCGACATGTCTTCGCCTTGCCGCTCGGGGAGTCTGCGCCATCCGCCGGCGCCCGGCCGGCCGCGCTCGCACAAACGTTACGCTATTATGCAGCCCGGCCCGCCACCGCTCAAACGGGCTGCGGCGGCGACGCGCCCGGCCGCCAGCGGTAAAATGACCCCGTGCCCCGCTTGAGCCTGCACAAAGTCTCGCTTGCCGCCAAGTGCCAGTGGCTGTTCGGGCTGGCCGTTGTGCTCATCATCGCCGCCGCCCTGCTCGTCCCCTGGTATCAGATGAACTCCCTCGTCGACGAAATCCACCAGCGCGACGCCCAGTACATAGCCGATGCCGCCGTTGAACGCCTCGATCTCGACAAGGCCAACTGGAGCCTCCATGAGGAAAACGTCGACATCATCGCCCTCGACCGCGGCGCCGAAACCGACGACCCGCGCCTCGACGACTTCCTCCGTCTGGCGATCGAAGGCATGCTCTCACCCAACCGCAGCGATTCGCGGCTTTCGCGCCAGCGCGACGCCGAGGGCCGCATCTACTACCGCTACGTTCAGGCCATCCGGGACGATCAGGATGAGCCGCCGCACCGCCTCCTCGGCATCGTCTCGGTCAACCTGCCGGCGCAGAACGCCCAACTGCTCGCCTGGAACGCGCTGCTCATTCTCATCGCCGGCGCTCTCGCCGGCCTCCTCGCCGTGCTCGTCTTCTATCTCATCGTCACGCGCCTCGTCCTCTCGCCTGTGCGCGACCTCCGCAACGTCGCCGAACAGGTCAGCGCCGGCGATCTCGCCGTCCGCTCCTCCATCAACACCCGCGACGAATTCGAGGACCTCGCCGGCACATTCAACCAGATGCTCTCCAACCTCCAGCGCTCGCGCGAGGAACTCGAAACGATCAAC
>CAZNDQ010000366.1:0-4675 GCA_964571825.1 uncultured Planctomycetales bacterium
ACAGGGGTTCGAGTCCCCTTGGGGGTATGCGTGCGACGGCCGGCGTCCGACGAGGGCGGCGGCCGTTGTGTTGCGCGCAGGTTGGACGTAGCGTCACAAGCGGCCGCGGTATGTGATTTGCCGGATCAGCAGCGTGGCGGCGAGCTTGCGGCCGGTGAAGCGCGGGGAGAGACTCGCCGGGCGGTATCGCGGCGATGCGGGTGGAAGGAATCGTTCAAGGGAGTTTTTGGAATGCCTGAGGCGCGGTTGCTCGAACAGATTCCGTTGTGGGCGGTGTTTGTGCTGTCGATCGCGATCGTGGTGGCGTCGATCGCGGGCGGGCTGGCGCTGGCGCGGGCGCGGCGCAAAGGCGGGGAGGCGGTGCAGGAGGGGCCGGTGGGGTCGGCCGTGGGGGCGACGCTGGGGCTGCTGGCGTTCATGCTGGCGTTCACGTTCAGCATCGCGACGGGGCGGCGCGATGCGCGGCGCGAACTTCTGCTGGACGAGGTGAACGCGATCGGCACGACCTACCTGCGGGCGAGCCTGATTCCCGAGCAGTACCAGTCGGAGGTGCGGCAACTGCTGAAGCGGTACGTTGACCTCCGTGTCGAGGCCGCGGTGGATCCGGCGAAGCTCCGGGAGGCCGTCGCCGAATCCAGGCGGATCCAGAATCGATTGTGGGAGTTCGCGACGGCGATATCGAACTCAGAGCTGCGGAATCCCGACATTGTGTCGCTGTTCATTGACTCACTGAACGAAACCATCGACTTGCAGACGAAGCGGGTGACAGTGGCGTTCTATCGCATCCCGGGGATCATCTGGACGATCCTGGGGATGCTGACGGTGCTGTCGATGGCGGTCGTCGGGTATCACTTCGGGCTGGCGGGGCGGGCGAACTGGCTGGTGATCGGCGGGCTGGCGCTGTCGTTCGCGATGGTGATCGTGCTGATCGCAGACCTGGATCGGGCAGCGAGCGGGTGGCTCAAGGTGAGCCAGGAGCCGATGATCCAGCTTCAGGCGGACCTGAGCGGGGGATAGGGAGTGTTGTCGGCTGATGGTCATGCAATCGCCGAAAAAGAATAGGCTGGAATCCGCATTGCGCGGGCCGTGGACCGCACTTCTCGGAGTAACAGCTCTCAGCGCCATCATGCTTGTCGTTGGGTTTATCGTCGATCCAAGGCTTCCATCCGGAGAGCGTCGCGCATTCGCCCTTACGCTGCGCGACGCCGCGGGCGTAAGTTCCCTTGTCATCCTTGGAATCGCGCTCGCGTTGAAGTCGGTGCGGCGCGAGCGCGGCGGCGCGCTGACGTGGTCGACATGGATTGCGTTTGGCTCTCTTATGGCATGGATGCTGTTCTCATGAGATAGGAAAGGGCGAGAACCGGCGTGTGTCGTCCGATTTCCTCGTCGTTCACTTTGGCGGAACTGCGATTGCAACCAGATGAGCGCGGGTGCGGAAGTAGAGGGTGCCGTCTGAGATCGCGGGCGTGGCCATGCAGACCTCTCCCATGGGGTTTGTGGCGAGCAGCTTGTAGTCGCGGCCGGCCTGGACGACGTACACATCCCCGTCCTCACTGGTAAAATAGAGCTTGCCGTCGGCGGCGACGGGCGAGGCGGTGAAGCCGCTGCCGCCGGAGCCGAGGCGCTCGCGGTAGACGAGCGTGCCGGTCTTGGCCTCGAAGGCGGAGAGGACGCCGTTGTCGCGGCAGGACTAGAGCAGGTCCCCGTAGACGAGCGGCGTCTGCACGTAGGCGACGTCGCGGGCGTGGCTCCAGCCGATGTACTTGTTCGAGGTGGCGTCGCCCTTGAGCGTGATGGCGGATTTGGCGTCGGGCCGAATGGCATAGATCGGCGCGCCGGGGCCGTGGGCGTTGGTGATGAAGATCAGGTCGTGCGCGACGACGGGTGTGGGCACGGGGATATCGCCTCCGCCGCGGAGCTTCCAGAACTTCTGGCCGTCGGTGAAGTCGTAACCGGCGATGTCCTTGTAGCCGTTGACGATGACCTGGGTGCGGCCGGCGCCGCGGTAGACCGTCGGCGTGCTCCACGTCGGCACATCCTTGCGCTCGGTGCGCCAGATGTCCTTGCCGGTTTCAATGTCGAGGGCGGCAAGGAACGAGTTCTTGAGTACATCGCACTGAATGATGACGGCGTTCTCGTAGATGACGGGGGAGCTGCCGTGGCCCCACTGAGCGTCGGGAACGGCGAAGAAGGAGGACTCGAGCACGCCGAAATCGCGGGACCAGAGCAGCTTGCCGTCCATGTCGTAGCAGTAGAGGCCCTCGGAGCCGAAGAAGGCGACGACGTGTTTGCCATCGGTGGCGGGCGACGAACTGGCGTGGGTGGCCTTGGTGTGGCGCTTGACCTTGGGGACGCCTGTGGCGGCCGTCTGCTCCCAGAGGAGCGCGCCGGTGTTCTTGTCGTAGCAGAGGACTTTCCAGGTGTGGACGGTATCGTCCTGGACGGAGGCGATGTCACCGTAGAGGCCGACCTTGAGTTCGGGGTCGTCCTGGCCGCTGATGGCAGTCGTCAGGTAGAGGCGGTCGCCCCAGATCACCGGCGACGAATGGGCGAGTCCGGGCACGGGCGTCTTGAAGCGGACGTTCGTCCCTTCGGAGACGTTCCACTGGGCGGCGGTCGGGTGTCCTTCGGCGATGCCGCAGGCGCTGGGGCCGCGGAAGGAGGGCCAGTTGGCGCCTGGCGTCGTGGGGGAGTCGGCGCAGGTGGAGGCGGTCAGAGTGGCCAGGACAACGGGCAGAGAAACAGCGATCAGCTTTGGTGACGACATTCGGCTCGCTCCTCATTTCGATAGTGCAACTCGTGCACTTTGCGCGGACGGCCCAAGCGAGATCATTGTATCAGGAACAGCGGAGAAAGGCGGCGGATGTGACAGGGCCGAGTCCGGCCGGCGGGCCGGGCAGGAGTGCGGTCAAGGTATCGATTGAGAGAGATCGGACCATTTCGGGTTAACGGATTCGATCAGCGCCATCTTTCGCGAACGGCGCCAACCCTTGAGCTGCTTCTCACGGGTAATGGCGGAAATCATCGAGGGGTGCTCCTCCCAGTACACCAACATGGTCAGGTTGTAGCGCTGCGTGAAGCCAGCGACCTCATTGGACTGATGCTGCGAGACACGAGATGCGAGGTTGCAGGTCACGCCGATGTAAAGGGTGCGAGAGCGGTTCGCCAGGATGTACACGTAGCCGCGCTTCATGCGGGGGCATCATACCGGCGTGCTGAATGGACAGCGCGATTCGAGATGCTTCGCTTCGCTCAGCATGACGGCGTGGGGGTTGGCGTGCTGGATGGACAGCGCGATTCGAGATGCTTCGCTTCGCTCAGCATGACGGCGTGGGGGCGCCAGCGGCGATATCCTCAGGGGAAGATGCCGCGTTCTTTGTAGACCATTTCAAGCTTTCGCTGGGCGACGACGTAGGCGGCGGTGCGGAGGTCGGTCTTGTACTCGGCGGCGGACTGCACGACGCGGCGGTAGCCGCCAAGGATCTTGCGCTTGAGCTTGGCGTCAACCTCGTCGATGTCCCAGAACTCGGTGCGTTTGTTCTGCAGCCACTCGAAGTAGCTGACGATGACGCCGCCGGCGTTGCAGAGGACGTCGGGGATGATGGGGACATTGTGCTTGCGGAGGAAGGCGTCGCCGTCGGGGTCGGTGGGGCCGTTGGCGGCCTCAGCCACGAGGCGAGTGTGGAGGAGCGGCGCGGTCTCGGCGGTGATCTGGTGTTCGAGCGCGGCGGGGATGAAGATGTCACAGCGCGTCGCCATGAAGGTCTTGTGGTCGATGTGGCGGCCGCCGGAGAAGCCGGCGATGCCGCGGTGGGCGACGGCGTATTCGGCGAGTGCGTCGGGGTCGATGCCGTCGGGGTTGGTGATCGCGCCGGTGTGGTCCTCGACGGCGAGGAGCTTGACGCCGTGGGGTTTGAGCAGGCGGGCGGTCCAGGAGCCGACGTTGCCGAAGCCCTGGACGACGCAGGTCGAATTGCCGAGGTCGAATTCGTTGTCATGCGCCCATTGTTCGATGAGGAAGACGACGCCCTGACCGGTGGCCTTGTCGCGGCCGAGGCTGCCGCCGGACTGGATCGGCTTGCCGGTGACGACGTGGATGTTGCGGTTTCGCTCGGCGGGGGGCATCGTCGAGAGATAGGTGTCGAGCATCCAGGCCATGATCTGGGAATTGGTGTTCATGTCGGGGGCGGGGATGTCGTATTCGGGCCCGATGTTGGCGCCGAGGGCGAAGGTGAAGCGGCGCGTGATGCGCTCGAGTTCGCCGGGGGAGTACTGCGAGGGGTCCATCTGGATGCCGCCCTTGGCGCCACCGTAGGGCAGGTCGGTGATGGCGGCCTTCCAGGTCATCCAGGTGGCGAGTGCGCGGACCTCGTCGATGTTGACGGCGGGGTGGTAGCGGAGGCCGCCCTTGAACGGTCCGAGCACGTTGTTGTGCTGGACGCGGTAGCCGGTGAACATCTCGATTCGGCCGTCGTTCATCTTGACGGGGAAGTTGACGACGATCTCGTTAAAGGGCCGGGAGAGGATCTTGCGGATATTCGGGTCGAGCTTGATCAGGTCGGCGGCGCGGTCGAACTGCCGGACGACGGTGGCATAGAGGCTGTGGTGCGACGACATACGAGATAACCCTCGGGGTACAACAGCATTGCAGACTGCATGCGGCGCGGGCGGGGCC
>CAZNDQ010000367.1:0-4671 GCA_964571825.1 uncultured Planctomycetales bacterium
GGATGCAGGGAGGAGCGAGATCGAGGAGGAAGGCGACGAAGCGGCGGCCGAGCTGGGCGGGGATGATGCCGGGAGGCAGCATGGCGGGCAGGGCGAGCGCTTCCTGGCGGCGCCACATGACGAAGGCGAGCAGCAGGAAGAGCGCGACGTAGGAGGCCCACTCGGTGGAATCACGGCGTTCGAGGGCGCGCGGGGGGGCACTGATGACGGGCACGGTCTGGAGCGGTGCGAGGGGCGGCCCGCCGTCTTCGGACCAGCGCGCCCAGCGAATCTCTTCGGCGTTTTCGGCGAGGGCGACGATCACTTCGCCGTGGACGATGGCGGCACCGAGCTGTTCGCGCGGGGCGGCGAAGGGCGCGCCGCCGGGGTCGAGGATGTCGAAAGGCGTCCAGCCGTCGGCGCGGCGGCGCAGGAGGCGGAGGTTGACGCGCTTGGGGTCGTTGGGCACGGGGAGGAAGGCGATGAGCGCGGGTGCCTGGTCGATCCAGCCGGGCTCGACGGCGGCGGCACCGGGCGTGCCGGGGACGTCTTCGGGAGTTGACCAATGTTCGCCGCGGCGCAGCGCGAAACGCCAGGGGTCGTCGGGCGGCGAGGCGGCCGGCCGCCAAGCGAGCAGCAGGGACACGTCGAGCGCGGCGAGGCGCACGTCGGCGGGCGCATCAAACCAATCGGGCAGCGCTTCGAGCGGTTCCCAGTTGCCGCGGTGGCAGCGAATCAGCCAATGGCCGGTGTGCGGTTGCGGCTCGACGGGCTGGGTTTCGACCTGTGCCGTCGTGGTTGGATGCTCATCGGTGGGGTTGGTGGCGGGCAACTCGTCGTCGGCGGCGAGGAGCTGTTCCTCCAGTCGCTGGCGTTTGAGCAGCTCGTCGACGAGGCGGCCGGGGACGACGGCGAGGAGCGCATCGCCGTGCTCGACGCCGGCGAAGGCGAGGGGGATGTGGCCGCCGGGGAGCTGGAGTCCGACGCGGCCGGCGCCGGGATTGAAGATGTAGAGCGGCCCGCCGCCGCCAAAGAAGGCCCAGAGTTCGCCGCGCAGGACGGCGCAGCGGCGGATCTGGCCGAGGCGGACGGGGTAGGGCGCAGCGTAGGGGAAGCCGCGACCGGGGCGGGTGTGAATGAGGCGGACGCCGCGTGCCGCGTCGGAGCCGACGGGGACGTTTGGCTGGACGATCCAGAGCGATTCGTGGTCGCCGACGACGAGAGGCTGGGCGCGGGCGTGCGCGGGAGGCAGCAGGAGCGGCAGGCAGAGGAGCACCAGGCAGGTCGCAGCGCGCAGCGGGAAAGGAGGTGCGGTGCGGCAGGGCGAAACGGCGCGCGAGTTCATTCGGAATCGGAGTCTGACAGGTTTGGCGGATCGGTCAAGATTGTGGTGGGTCGATCGGGGACGCGGACGAAGGCGGAGGAGGCGGCGGTGGCGTCGGGCTTGCGCGCCCACTCGCCGATGCGGATTTCGATCTGGGCGTCGACCTTCGGCCAGCGGAGGTTGAGGCGGTGGGCGACGAGCGGCTCGTCGTCGGCGATGCGGCGGTAGTCGCCGAGTTCGGCGTAGAAAGCGACGCGGCCGTCGGCGTCGCGGAAGAGGAGCTTGCCGATGAGATAGGGCGGGTGACGGTCGAGCCAGTATTCCTGCGTCAGGCGCCGGCGGCCGTCGGCGGAGGGGACGAGGATGAGCAGTTGATGGTGTTCGCCCATGACGCGGAAGACGGACTCAGCCAGGGGGTCGATGGGGCCCTGGCCGAGGGCTTCGATGAGCTGATCGGGGCGGACGGGGATGTCGACTTCGTCGGCGCCGTCGAGGGCGTCGTGATGGCCCCACCAGAGGGTGTCGACTTCGGGCTGGAACCAGAGCCAGTACTCGGAGTCGTTGGAGCCGATGCGGATGGCGGTCTGGGTGAGCTGCTTGAGGTCGAGGTAGAGGCAGCGCGGTTTCAGGTAGAGCATGCCGCCGGAGAGGTCGAAGGCGCGGCGACTGCCGGAGTCGGTGGTGATGTAGCCGCGGGCGGTGACGCGGCGGGCAATCAGCGCGGTATCGAGGGCGAGGTTGTTGTCGTTGACGCGGGCGAGGGCCTGGTCGGCGGTGAAGAGGGCGGCGGGGGGACGCTGGTCGGGCGGCGGGCAAGGAATGCAGCCGGAAAGGCAGAGAAGAAGTGACGAAGTGACGAAGTAACGAAGTGCGGAATGCCGGGAGAATGGCGGATTGCGGATTGCGGATTGCGGAATGCCGGCGACCGAGCGATTGTCGGCGTGCCGGACGTTCAAAGCGATCAGAGATCCTTCGCTGCGCTCAGGATGACAGGGAGGGAACGCGGAATGCGGAACGCGGAATAACGAAGGAAATGCGGAATGCGGAATGCGAAATGCGGAATGCCGGCGGGCGCGGGTTGATGTGCGAGAGTTAATCATCCGAGTCCTGCACGCGTTGAAGGTCGGCGGCGGTTTCGGCGCGGTGATCGGAGCGGTCTGCGGCATCGGCAGCATCAGTGGCATCGGGGTCTTCGCCCGAGGGTTCATCGTCGTCAAAGCGCGAGTAGTCCTCGGCGAGGATGGTGCCGAGCTGGCGGGAGACCTCGCGGATCTGCTCCTCGTCGATGTCGGGATTGCGGACGCGATGCACGCGATCGGTGCCGGGGACGCGGAGGGTCCACCACTCGACGCCGCTTTCGCGGTGGGACTCGGTGTATTTGAGCAGGCGTTTGCGCATGAGGATGAGGGCGAGGACGAAGCGGAAGCGGATGCGCTGCTCGTCGGTTTCGGATTCGAGGCGTTCGAAGAAGGTCTGGAGCATGGCGTCGTCGACGAAGAGGCGGCGCGGCTTGTCGCGGACGGGCATGCGCGATTTCCAGGTGCAGTAGGCGCCTTCTGGGGGGCCCTGCCATGCTTCGGGGGCGTAGTCGCGTCGCTGGAAGGTCTCGCCCTGTTCGAAGAGGGCGGAGAAGTAGACATCGCCGTCGGCGAACTGCCGGCCGGTGACGGAGCAGGCGCCGGTCGGTCTGGACACTTCCCATTCTGACATGAAGCGGGAATCCCTCCCCCGATTCGAATGACCGGCGGCGCCAGCGGCCGGGAAGGCGATTGGACGGCATGGAAGCGTGGCTGTCAAGAACGCCGAAATGTCTCGTTTTCGGCGATTGCTGGTGCGATTGCGACGGCTGAAGGCGGCACAGGGTCCGTTCTTGCCCACCTTGGGCAGGCAATATTGCCCGATTCTTACCCAAGCGGAGCGTCGTCCGGCAGGTGGACTGAGTAGCGCTGCCTCGCGTAACTTGCTGTCATTTCGCCAGTTATGATGGACATTGGCAGTTCGTCGGCGGCTGGTACGGCGCGTGTAGGTTGTGGGGTGTCCTGCGGGGAATTGAGCCTCCTGCCGCGGGCAGCACCGGCCTAGGTCGGAGAGTGAGAGGGCCGACGCGATGGGGCCGGGGTGAGGGGAGTAGGGCCGAGCGGGGCCCAGGGGCACAAGGGGGTTGCCCCTCCCCGCCGGGGGGTTTTGGAAAAGACCGTCCGAGCGACAGCTTCGGACAGTATGGGGGACGGGGAGCGCGGAATCGTCTCGGCCGATTCTGATCGCTCCCCTTGTTTTTGCGCGCGGCGCGGGGCTTCAGGGAGATTCGCGTTCGGGCAGGACGCCGGAAAGGACGTTGCGCGTGGCGGGGTCAGAGAGCGCGTCCTTTCCGAAGCCGGGGAGCGCGCCGGCAGCGACGGCCGCGCGCTGCGCGTCGGGGTAGTTGCTGACGAGCATGACCGCCGCGCGGCGATCGCGTGCCGCTCCGTCGAGACGGCGCAGGAACTCGATGCCTTCGTCACCGTTGCGATCGAGAATGCGATTCACCAGCACGAGCGCGTAGTCACGGGCGTTCAGCGCACGGAGCGCGTCGTCGATCGTGTGCGCGCGCTCGACAGCGACGTCAAAGTGCTGTTCGAGCAGGCTGCGAATGCGTCCGTGGTCGTAGTCGCACTGTCCGACGTCGAGCACCCTGACGGTGCGTTCGGTCATGTCCGGTCTCCGTTGTCACGTCCGAGGCGTAGCGGCTCCGTATTGTTGTGGGTCGGCGAGCGGTTCTCCAGCGTCGGCGGAGCGACGGGTCGAGCGTGTGCGAAAATCCGCAGGGGGCTGCTTTTCGGTCGGTGAGGTGGGCGGTGGCGGCGGCGGCGGCTCGCGTAACATACGGCAGGACAGGCGGTTAGACAGCGTGCGGAAAAAACGCCGGGGGCGGTCGGGCGCGCGGCGCCGGATATGCCATTCTTCGGTTTGCGGGCCTCGGTTCGGCTCCCGGTGAATGCTCGGGCTGGGTCAGAGGCGGCGCACGCTGGGAGAACGGGCATGGCGCGAAGCAAGGTGACGATCGACGGCAACGAGGCGGCCGCGCGGGTGGCGTTTCCGCTGAGCGAGGTGATTGCGATCTACCCGATCACGCCGTCGTCGCCGATGGGCGAGTGGGCGGACGAGTGGTCGGCGGGCGGCCGGGCGAACCTGTGGGGGACGGTGCCGCTGGTGGTGGAGATGCAGAGCGAGGGAGGCGCGGCGGGGACGGTGCACGGCGCGCTGCAGACGGGCTCGCTGACGTGCACGTTCACGGCGTCGCAGGGCCTGCTGCTGATGATCCCGAACATGTTCAAGATCGCGGGGGAGCTGACGCCGACGGTCTTTCACGTGAGCGCGCGGACGGTGGC
>CAZNDQ010000368.1:0-4663 GCA_964571825.1 uncultured Planctomycetales bacterium
AACCGCGCTATCCCTCCCTCCCCGGACTCATCAAAGCGCGCAGCCGCCCCATCGAACGACTCACTTGCGCCGACCTCGGTGTCGCCGTCGATCCGAAAACCACCGTCCTCGAAACCCGGCTCCCGCCGCAGCGCCCGCCCGGCGCCCGCGTGCAGTCCGTCGACGAACTGCTCGAAAAACTCCGCGGCCAGGCGAGGGCCATCCCATGACCCGCTCGCTCGTCCTCATCGAACTCGACGCCGGCCGCGTCCGGCCCGCCTCGCTCCGCGCTATCGGCTTCGCCCGTACGCTCGGTCCCGACTTCGCCCTGCTCCTGCTCGGCCGCGACCTCACCTCCGCCGTCGCCCCTCTCACGCATTGCGGCGCGCGCGAAATCCTCCTCGCCGACCACGACCGCCTCGCCCAGCCGCTCGCCGACCGCTATGCCCACGTCATCGCCGACGCCGTCCGCTCGACGCACTCGTCGGCCGTCGTCGCCGCCGTCTCCACCTTCAGCAAAGACATCCTGCCCCGCGCGGCCGCCCTCCTCGACGCCCCCATGCTCAGCGACGTCGTCGCCCTCGAACCCCGCGCCGGCGACTGGCTCTTCCGCCGACCCGTCTACGCCGGTAGCCGCCTCGCCACCTGCACGCTCAACGGCCCCCTCCGCCTCTTCACCGTCCGCGCCTCCGCCTTCTCCCCGCCCGATCCCGCCGATTCACCTTCGCCCGTGCGCCACCTGCCGATCGACGCCGGCACCCTGCCCGACGGCACCACCTTCGTCTCGCGCGAAGCCCGCGCTTCCGTCCGCCCCGACCTCGAAGACGCCCGCGTCGTCGTTGCCGGCGGCCGCCCCCTCCGCGACACCGCCACCTTCGAAAAACTCATCGGCGGACTCGCCGACCGACTCGGCGCCGCTGTCGGCTCAACGCGCGCCGCCGTCGACGCCGGCATCGTCCCCAACGACCTGCAGATCGGCCAGACCGGCCGCGTCATCGCCGCCGACCTCTACATCGCCGTCGGCATCTCCGGCTCCATCCAGCACCTCGCCGGCGTCAAGGACTGCCGCGTCATCGTCGCCATCAACAAGGACCCCGAGGCCCCGATGGTCAAATCCGCCACCTACAGCCTCATCGGTGACCTCTACGAGATCGTCCCGCAACTCCTCGACGCGTTGCCGCCCCCCGGCGCCTCACCGAAGTGATAATTTCTCAAGGATTTGATGCGGATGTGTTGCTCGGCGGTACCGTGTCGAGCCCCAGCCCCAGTTCGCCGCTGTGCTCGCGCAGCAGTTCATACAAGCGCTCGGCGATCAGCCGCTGACCCAGCTCATTCGGATGCCCGTCGTTTTCGACCAGCGAGAGTGCTTCGATCGTGTGATCTCCATAGACTCCGCTCAGGTCCAGCACCGTAAAGCCCGTCCGGCGGGCAAGATCAATCACCGCCCTGCGATCAGGCGCCCGCCACGGTTGTGACCGATCATTGGCCATTTCGAAATACACGTACACCGGAAGGACGTGACGCTCGCGGCAGTCAGACACGATATTCCGGTAGACCCATTCGAGCAGCTCGTATCGTACAGGGAGCATCCGCCTCCTGACCTCCGTGCGCCCGGGCGTCCGACGAATCCCCGTTCTGGCAACGAGTTGCTGCAGGTAGTCGTCGGGAAGCTGCGGATCCGTCCAGTACATCTCGTGCAATTGCAGCGCGGCGGATTCGGCCTCGGTGGCCTGACCCACGTAAAGGAGCGCGTTGGGCTCGAACGAAAGCACCGTCCGGCGAATCTGGTACATCTGCTGTAGCGGAGTGTATCCGGCGATGCCGAAGTTCAGGACCTCGTATCTCGCGCGGGCCGAGTCGGCCGGCTTTTCCCCGTTCAACCGCGCCTCCAGCAGCGAGGTAAACGTATCTTCCGCGGCCACGCCCGATCCCATCGCGATCGACGGGCCCACGACGGCGAATCGATAAGCACCCGGCGGGCGCTGTCGCGAGCATTCCCCGTAACGCATGCCCCACCGGTTGATCTGGACGGTCACGCCGTAGAAACTCCCGGACGAGCCCGGGATGAGTTCGTATTCCAGTTCATCGTTCGTCTTGCGCGAGATGCCGGCTTGCTCCAGCGATCGATTGAAGTCTCGTGCCTCTCCCCGATAGACACGCTGCAGCTCCCGGTTGAACCGCCGCACCTCCACCAGGTTCTCATAGTAGCCACGCTGGAAATGTTCCATGTCCCGCCGGTTCAGCGACGTCCACCGCAGCGACGCCACCGCCTCGCCCTTCGGCATCCTCGCCGTCACCGCCTCCGACGACACGATGCACAGCACCACCGTGCTCGCCAGGATCGTCGCCGCCGACCGCCGCGGCGCCACCACCGCCGTCTCGCTTCGCCAGCCCCGCGCCACCGCCAGCACCAGCAGCGCCGCCGACCCCGCCACCACCGCCAGGCTGCCCGCCATCTGCACCGCGCTCCACGCCGGCAGCCGCAGCGCCCCCCGCATCATCAGCACCCAGTCCGTCGCCGACTCGCTCGACCAGAACGACCACAGCGTGCAGATCACCGCAAACGTCCCCACCGTCCGCGCCGCGATCCCCACGCTCTCCCCCAGCGTCCGCGCCTTCGGCGACAGACTCCGCGCCCGCCCGTACTTGTTCTCATACAGCGAGTTGGCCAGCATCAGCGCCGCAAACAGTGACCAGAAGAGAATGTCATTCACGGCGAGAAACACCTCGCCGCGGATCCAGAACCACTGCACCGCGTGCAGAAACCACGTCACCACGAACGTGAACAGCGTCGCCAGCACCAGCGCCCGCGTCTCCCCACCCTTGCGCAGCCGGAAATACGCCGGGTAGTAGAAGACCTTCATCATGAAGTCCTTCCAGTAGATGTTGATCCGCCGCCAGAAATCCGTGAAGCTCGACGCCAGAAAATACTGATGGTTCGTCGCCGGCAGATTGAACCCGAACAGATGCAGCATCCCCACCACCAGGTGAAAGTACCCCGAGATGCGGATGTACAGCGCAATCGTCGACAGCATGTAGAGCGCGAGATCGGCGACGTCCGTCACCTCCACCGGATCGAGCACGAGGTGATAGTAAACGACGCGATAACAGATGAGCTGCACCAGCCCCCGCCACATCCACTCCACGCCCGTCTGATAGATTCCGTGCCGCTCCGCGTCATAATAATTCGTACAGAATTTCTTGAAATCCACCACCGGAAACAGCGGAAAACACACATTCGGCAGCAGGAAAAAGTACCCCAGCACCTGCGACGGCCGCTTCGCCCCCGCCCCGTGGCTCGCATCGTACAGGTACGCGATCAGCCGGAAGACGAACATCGATCCCAGGATCGGCCATACCGCCTCCGACCACGGCATGTGCAGCCCCATCCGCGGCAGCACCACCCGCGCCCCCGCCAGCCCGATCCCCGCCGCGATCAGCAGCGCCGACCGCACCGCCAGCCCCAGCGGCAGATGCGCGATCCCAAGCACCGCCAGCCCCAGCCCCACCAGCCACGCCGCCTGCTCCGCCCCCAGCACCAGTACGCAGCCCGCCAGCGACAGCAAAACGAAGAACGGCAGCCGCTGCCGCAATGGCAGGAAGTAATGCACGAAGAAGCCGACGCCCGTCAGTACCGTCAGGTTGAAGAACGCCGTGCTCTCGAGGCGGAAATGATGGATCAGAAAACACAACGCCGCGAGCTGCGCCAGGATCAACCCCAGCCGCCGCGGATCACGCCGGTTGACGCTCTCCGCCGCCGCCGCCCGCGCCGCCAGCACCCCCCCCAGCTTCGACGCCCCCGCCGCCGCCGCCGCCCCCACTCGCCGCACCTGTCCCGCTGCTGTCGCCGCCTCGTCCGCCATAAAGCTGTGACTTGCCGGGACGCCGTCCCTCTGCCGCGTTCAGCGGCAGGTCTTCATCCCGCCCCCGATGAATCGTTCTCGCGCGGCTGACCAGAACCGGATCCGACCCGACCCGAACTGCACTGCGCCCGAAGCTGCCCATCATGCCGAAACCCGTGCGCCGTTGTCAATCCGCCGCGACATTCGTCTCACCGCCGGAGCGATCGCCGCCGGTCGCCGTTTGCACATCGCGTGCTGCCAACGGCCGCGCGGCCACCTCCGCCGCCCACGCCCGCAACCGCGCCCCAGCGCACGCCGCAACGACCTCGTGCCCCTCCTCCAATGACCATTCACCCTTGACACGAGCCGCGACGCAGTCGCTCTCGACGCGCCGCGTCAGGCGACAGTCTCCGGCCCGTCAGGTGATCCTGCGCGCCGGGCCTCCTTGGCGGGCGGTGTCATCGACCCGCCACCTTCCCGCGCGGACGAGAATCCCTCTTTCACCAACTCTGCCACGCCGCACACCAACTCGCTCGATCGCATGCATTCCGCAATTCGCAACCTGCCCTTGGCGGACGACGCGACGTAGTCGCTCTTGAATGCGACGCATTCACCGCTCGTCGGGGGTCCGTGTCCGCCCGCCCTCAACACTCAGCGCGATCGAAGATCGCTCTCGGGCGCGCAGCGCCCGCTGTGTGTCGGGGGTCCGTGTTCGTCCGTGCCCCCTTCATTTCAAATCTCAAATCTCAAATCTGAAATCGCTGCCTTCCCCGCCCGCCAGGGCGCGCGATGGTTGCCAGTGACTTCAGTCACTGGTCCCCGACCCCAACTTACTTTCTCTT
>CAZNDQ010000369.1:0-4663 GCA_964571825.1 uncultured Planctomycetales bacterium
GGAATGGCGGTGTTTGTGAGTTGCAGCGCTGCATCCCTGAGCATCAGCGCCGGGTCACCGAACAGCAGCAGCGCGCGGTCCTGCAATTGGAGGAGCCACTCGGTGATTTTGGGTGACATGCTTCCAGCGACGTCCCCTACTGCTTCTGGTAGAGTTGATTTTTCTGAGTACGCCACCCATATCACGCACTCAAGACGCCGGGAGGAATCACGGAGAATCGGGAAGACGTCCCAGTCGTTGTCGCTGTATCCGAGAACGCATAGGCGAGGGCATGTCCGAAGCGCGCGATCAAACGTCAAAGTGTTTGCGCGACGCGGAAGTTCGCCCGCGTCTCTAAGCGTGGCTGCCAAATACGTTGACCTGTTCTCGCGGGCATGTGGCGGAGCAAACGAACCGTGCGGCTTGATAATAGTAGTTGCTGGCGCGTGCAATGAGGCATTGGGAAAGGGCTTGTCGAGTAGTGGGCACAGAACGTTGTAGGCAACGCCGCGGTTATGAAGCGCGGTTTCCAATAGAATATCGAAATTAAGGGTAATATGATATGGGATGTGACCGGCGGCGGAAAGCGCAGCCAGGGCATCATGATTCGCGTTGGGGATTGTGCCATCCAAGATGGAGACGAGCGAACGGGCGGGCTCTCCATATGTGTCAATGAGGATCTCAAGCAGGCGTTCCAGGCGGAATCTTGCGAGGAGTGAGGCAGAACTTACGCCAGTCGGGGTTGCAGATGGGTGGCGAGGGAAAGCCATGAGGCATGGTTCAAAGATCTGCTCTTTGATACGGCACGCTATAGAGCCGGCAAGAGGAAGACATGAGGGGTATCGGGCGGAGATGCCGGCACCCGTGAAAGGCACAACTCGTTTCGCGCGCAGTCCTTCAATTAGGTTCGCCAGCGCGGTTCCGTAAAGAGGATCACTCGCGGAGATGAGCCCGACACGGCCTCGCGCTTGGAGCGTTGTAAGGTGGTCGAGGATACGCTCGGCGTCTGGGGAGCTCGGGCGAACAGCTTCTGGCCGCCGGTTCTGCACGCGATTAGTGGGATCGGATTGTTCGCCTACTATTGGCGCTTCCAGTTTCACCAGCGAAGGTGGAGTTTCTGGAGGGGGCGCGTTCTCGCTGGTACGGTCTGGTATCCCGGAGCGCGGAGTATGCTGCATGGCATTCGCTGCTGCATTCCTTGGGTGGCTTGGGAGGTTGAGGATTGAAAGGACGTTTGCGATGGTGAGAGCAACGTAGAAGATGCCAAACATCGCTTGCACGGCGGCAAGAAATGGGGTGACCGGACCGACAGTTGCAACAGTCCCGAACCCAACCGTTGTTTGGGTGGTAAAGCTTAAGATAAGCACCTCTATCGGGCGCGCAGTACCGATCGTATCATCGCCAACGGCGATTTCGGTAGGATTAAGGTGCTCCAATGCGCGGTACAGCGCGGCAAACCACATGATGGTGGTCACGTATGTCAAGAGGAGGACGATCACGGTTCGCTCACGTTGCTTCCGCGTCGCTTCCCAAAAGGCAGCAGGGTTGTAGTTAGCATGGCTTCCAAACAGGCCCAGGCGGAGCAGGAATACCATGTACTCAAGGATTTGGTGGGTGGCAATGACTATCAGAACCCACCAGTGCCACTGCCTGTCGGGAGCGTGAATGCCCGGTAGAGAGCAAAACGTGCAAGCGATCGCAAGTGCCATGCTGAGAAGGTAAACCGCCTCGCGCGCCGTTGTGTAGCGAAAGCCTTGGAGTCGATAGGGTGGTCTCCCTTTGGGAGTCGTAAGATGTGGAATGCTCATCAGCGAGAAATTTCGCGCCCACATACGCGTTGAACTCTCAACCATCCACCATAGCGCGGACGGCGGTTGGTCGCTTTGCGCATGTTGTGGTGGTTTGTCGTCGGTCATAGAAGTAGTTTACCCGCGGATTCGTCCCGTGTGACCGCTGTTAGTTCGTTGCGGGACGGGTATTGGCGGGTGAAAACGAGGATCCGGGGGCGGCGCGCGGACGGACAGTTGGTTGGGAGTGCAGCGGATGGTGGCTGGGACGGACGAAGTCTGCGTCCGGGGGGGGGAGATAGGACCTAGGGGACCGATAGGACGGATAGGACGGGGAAACAGAAGTCCGCGATCAGAGGTCAGTAGTCAGTGAAGGAGTCCCGGAGGAACGGGACAAGAGATTCCGCCGGCCCTGTCGGGACGGGTGTTTCCTCTTTTTTGATTTCCACGGGTTGCGCGTCGGGCCGCTGCGCCGCCGCGCCGCTCTCTCCGTCGCTCGCATCGTGCTCGCTCCATCGAGCCCCGGCTCGCCTTTTCGCCCGCCATCGGGCAGGCTCCGGCCTCCCTGCCGGGCGAGCCGCTTCGCACTTCGTGCTCAGCCTGGCAACGATCGTGCGCCCTGGCGGGCGAGATTCTTCGCTGTCGCTCAGAATGACAGTTCGCGGGAATCCCGGCGCGCCGGGAGACGCACCAGCAGATCCCAGCCACCTCCTGCGCCATTTCCATCAGCGCCACGGCTCTTCTATGACTGCTGATGAAACATGCGGGTTAGGTGGACCGTGGGGTTCTCGCATCACCCGAACATGCCTGCGCCGCGGATTCGCAAGGGCGAATCCGCGAGCTTAGGCATGCCACCCAGACCTGACGGGCCGGGCGCACGGGGGATGCGATATTCTTCGCTGGCGCTCAGAATGACGGTATTGTTGGCGGCAGCGAGGAGTGTGGACGCCCTGTAGAAACAAAAGGTGCGGCCAGCCGCACCCTACACGTTGGGGAGAAATAAAGGTGCGGCCAGCCGCACCCTACAGGCTGGGTGGGTGCGGGCGGGCGCGAGGACAGTGGCGGATGCGGATGATCGGGCGAAGGTTGCGCGGGTGGGGGCCCGTGATCGGCGTCGGGGCGACGGCGCTGGTGATGGCGTTGTACGCGGCGGGTGCGCTGATCGACTTCGAGAACTGGGCGTACGACCTGCGGATGCGGCTGCTGAACACGGTGCCGGAGTCGGACCGCATCGTGCACATCGACCTGACGGATGATTCGTTCGACCTGATCGACTCGTGGCCGTGGCCGCGGCGGCTGCACGCGGACCTGATCGACGCGCTGACGGAGCTGGGGGCCGCGCAGATCGGGTTCGATATCGAGTTCAAGCGGCCCAAGGCGCCGCGGGTGGGGCCGTTCAACGAGCCGATCGACGATGATGCGGAGATGGCGGCGGCCGTGCGGCGGTCGGGGCGGTGCTACATCCCGCTGTCGTTCCCGATCCTGCCGCCGGGAAAGGACCTCGAAACGCTGCGGAAGCGCGCGCGGGAGGTGCTGGCACGGGAGCCGGGAATCAGCGAGGACGGGTTCGTCGCGGCGCTGGGGGTGGGCGACCTGCTGGGGCAGATGGCAAAGCTGCGGTTTCAACTCGGGGAGTTGCTGGCGGAGGATTTTTCGCTGACGCGGGGGGAGGCGGCCGCGCGGCTCGGCGTGGCGGAGGCGCAGGTCGGGGCGGTGCTGGCGGGGGTGAAGCTGTCGGTGGCGCAGGAGCGGGCGATAACGCTGCTGGAGCGCGAGCCGGGGGCGATGCGGGAGGACCTCATGCGCGAGGTGCTGGGGGAGGCGGCAGCGCATGATCCGCTGGACGTGGAGGACTTGGCGCGGGCGCATGAGTGGGCGCGGAGTCTGCGGGCGGTGCTGGCGTACGGGTCGACGAAGATCGAGGCAGCGGCGGGGACGATTCCGGAGATGCGGCAGGCGCGGCCGCCGATCGAGGTGCTGACGGGGGGGCTGGCGGGGAGCGGGTTCGTCAGCTTCGAGGCGGACCGCGGCGTGGTGCGGAAGATCCCGCTGCTGGTCCGGCAGGGGCCGTACGTGGTGAAGCAGCTCGGGTTTGCGATGGCGTGCGGGCTGCTGGGGATCGCGGACGAGGAGATCCGCGTGACGCGCGACGGGGAAATTGAGATGCCCGATCCGCGCGAGCGGGGGCGGCGGCTGCGCATCCGGCTGGATGAGAAAGGTCAGGCGCTGATCAACTGGAGCCCGGGGCGCGGGCGGGTGCCGGCGCCGGCGGATGGCGCGGCGGGGGAGGAGTCGGAGCGGCCGGGGCGGCGCGGGGAGTTTGATGACCAGTGGACGTCGTCGTTCACGCATCTGCCGGTGACGCGGGTGATGGAGATTCCGATCCTGCGGCGGCGGATCGCGCAGAACGAGCGGGCGCTGCGGCTGGCGAATGCGCGGCTGATCGAGCTGTTCTCGACGGAGGGGGCGGCGGCGGAGCACTTCGGCGATGCGGCGCGGATGGAGCGGCTGCTGGTGATCGGGGAGCGGGCGACGGCGGAGGAGCGGGCGGAGCTGGAGGCGCTGCGGGCGCGGATGGCGGAGCGGGAGTCGGCGGCGGTGGAGATGCTGCGGGCGGAGTGGCCGAACATCGAGTCAGCCGAGGCGGAGACGGAGGAGGATCGGGCGCAGCTCGAGGAGTATCGGCAGCTCTATCACGACGTGGTGGAGGGGCGGCTGCGGGAGCGGATCGAGCCGCTGCGGGTGCAGTTCGAGGCGCAGATCGAGGAGCGGCGGGCGGCGCTGCGGCCGATGATCGAGGGGAAGGTCTGTCTGATCGGGTACACCGCGTCGGCGATCGCGGACATGAAGCCGTCGCCGGTGTTCAAGATGACGCCGGGGGTGATGGTGCACTCGAA
>CAZNDQ010000370.1:0-4660 GCA_964571825.1 uncultured Planctomycetales bacterium
TCCGCGAGCGCCCCTTCGCGATCGCCTCCTTCATGTTCGGCTGGGTGATCCTCTGGGTGGTGTTGATTATCTTCGGCACCTTCCTGCGCGGGCCGAACTGGAACTTCTTCGGGCCGTTTGAATTCTGGGATCTGCACCAGCCGGCCGCGCTGCAGAACATCAATCTCTCGGAGATCTTCTGGCTGCAGCTTCTCCGGCGCGGCATTCCGGACAACATGTGGTTACGCGAGGCGCCGGGGATCGTGCTCATCCTGGCGTACTTTTTCCTGACGCCGCTGCTGTTGAAGGTGACGGTGATGCGGAACCTGTACCGCACGATGGGGCCGGCGCGATACGGCGTGCTGATGGTGCTGGTGCTTTGGACGGTGCTCGTTCCGATCAAGATGGTGCTGCGCTGGACGCTGAACCTGCACTACATCGTGGCGCTGACGGAGCTGTTCTTCAACATCTGAGGGTTCGACACAGCGGCTGGTGACGCCGGCCGAGAGGACGCAGGGCGATGCCTGTCAGTGAAGAAAAGATGCGCGACGGCGGGAGGCTGAACGTCTGGTTCAGCGTCAGCGCCATCCTGCTGCTGGTGACAACGTTCTGGTTCGCTTGGAAGGACCACCACAAGGCGTGGCGGCAGTACCAGAACCACTTTTTCGACATGCAGGCGACGCTGGCACACCTGGACTACATTCAGACGCAATCTGACGACTTTCAGGCGAAGCTCGAAGCAATCCGCGCCCGCGTTGCCGAGGCGCAGGCGGAGGTGGCCGCACGGGCGGAGGAACTGGACGAACTCAACCGGGAGCTGAAGCGGACCGAGTTCGAGCTGGCCGAGGTGAAGGTTCGCCACAACAACGCCAACTCGGTGCTGGGGGTGACGCGCGACACGTACGAGCGGACACTCACGGCGCACGGCACGGAGGATGCGCGAACGGCAGCGGCGCGGCGCAAGGTGGACGAAGAGGCGGAGCAGGTCGATGCGCTGCGGCTCAAGCGCGAACAGCTCGAGGACGCGCAGCGCGAGATTCAGGGGAAGATCAAGGCGATCCGCTTGCCGCTGGTGAATGCGCAGCGCGAACTGGACGAGCAGGAAAAACCACTCCTGGCAGCCAGGAAGAAGGAAGAGCTGTACGGCAGCCGCTTTCTGCAGACCGTGCTCAATGCGCCGATGATCGACTTCCTCGCGCCCAAGGGGACGCCGAACCGGCAGGAAATCAGACAACTGGTCCTGCCGGAAGTGCGCCAGCAGCTCAACTACCTCGAGACGTACACGACGGACCGCTGCACGACGTGTCACGTGGCGATCGACAACCGCGAGTTCACGCGGGAGGCGCTGACGGCCAAGCTGGAGGAGTCGCTGCCGGCGATCAACGAGGAACTGGCGCGGATGAACCGCGTGCCAATTGAGCCGCCGGACCCGCCGACGCTCTCGGCACGGGTGCACAACGAGGAACTGCCGAAGATCCGGCCCGGTCGGGTGGCGGATCACTGGAAGCTGCTGACGAGCGAGCAGAAGCGGGCGTATTACGAGGCGCTGCTCGAGCGCGTGAACCCGTACCTGACGCTCATCGGTCGCAAGCCGATCGAGATCGGCGGGGCGGTCTTCGGCCATCCGGACCTCGACCTGTACGTGACCGTGGATTCGCCGCATCCGATGCAGCGGATGGGATGCACGGTCTGCCATCAGGGCAACCCGCAGGAAACGGACTTCGTGCTTGCGGCGCACATGCCGGCAAACCATGAGCAAGAGCACGAGTGGGCGGAGAAGTATTACGAGCGGTCGCTGGGCGTGCCGGCGACGACGTTCCTGGTGATGGAGCACTACTGGGACCGGCCGATGCTGCCGCTCAAGTATACCGAGGCGAGCTGCGTCAAGTGCCACCAGGAGGTCGCCGACCTCGGGCACTTCGAGCTGGACCCGGTGGCGCGGCGGATCAACCTCGGGCGCGACCTGTTCACGCGAATGGGCTGTATCAACTGCCACCTCGTCAATGGGCTCGACGACGCGGTGCGGGTGGGGCCGGACCTGACCTACGTCTCGTCGAAGCTGCAGCGGGGATTCACCGAGCAATGGGTGTGGAACCCGCGGTCGTTCCGGCCGACAACGAAGATGCCGCATTTCTTTATGCAGGAGAACAACGGACCCGGCAGTGAGAACGAATACGACCCCGATCCGGTGCTGCGGACCGAGACGGAAGTCAAGGCGATCGCCCATTATCTCTACGAGATGTCGGAGCGCTGGGAGCCGGAGGCGATCCCCGAGGGCCTGACGGGCGACGCGGCGCGCGGGCGGGAGCTGTTTCAGACGGTGGGCTGCCTCGGCTGTCATGGCAACCTGGCCGAGTACGGCGAGGCGTGGCTGACGGAGAACATGGTCAAGCGCGGCGGCAAGACCCCCGCGCAGGCCAAGGCCGACTACGACGCGATGACCTACAACGACCGCGCGCTGTACGCCTGGGAGCACCTGGCGAGCGACCGCGACACGGTGTTCTACCCCGATGCGATCCGTTTCGTGCCGGGGGCGGATTACAACACGCCGGTGTTCACGCGCGTCGCACCCGAGCTGTCGACGATCGGCAGCAAGGTGAGCCGGGAGTGGCTGTACGGGTGGCTGCGCAACCCGCACGCCTATTCCGAAAAGACGCGCATGCCGAGCCTGCGGCTGACGGAGCAGGAGGCGCTCGACGTCGCCGAGTATCTCATTTCACTCAAGCACGACACCTTCAAGGCGACAGAAATCCCGGCGGACAAGCCGCATCAGGAGATGGCGGACAAGCTGGTGTTCGAAATCCTCGCGGCGCAGCGCTCGGAACGGCGCTCGGCGGCGATTATGAACGACGAAGGCGGCGCACTGACGCAGATGCTTGTCGCGGGCATGGCCGGCGCAGAGAACGAGCAGGCGGCGCGGCAGCGGATCGAGGCGATGGACACGCCGTCGAAGCGCTGGCTGTTCCTGGGCAGCAAGATGATCGCGCATTATGGCTGCTATGCCTGCCACAAGATCGCGGGCTTCGAGACCGCGACACGGCCGGGCACCGAACTGACCAACTGGGCGGCCAAGCCGATCGCGCAGCTCGACTTCGCCTTTTTCGGACACGGCACGGAGGAAATGCGCGAGAAGAACCACGAGGTCTTCGGTCATCTGTATCCGCCGCTGCGCCCGGACCTGTTGCGGCTTGCGCATCAGGTCAACCCGGAGGTGGATATCACGCACACGCATGCGACATTCGGTTACTACAAGATGCGGAATCCGCGCATCTGGGACCGGATGAAGATCAAAAAGCCGTACGACAAGCTGAAGATGCCGAACTTCTACTTCACGGAGGAAGAGGCCGAGGCGCTGGTGACGTATCTGCTCGGGCGGCGGCCGCCGCTGGTGCGCGAGACGCTGGTCGTGGGCAACGGCAGCCGGCATGAGTCGATCGCCGCGGGGCGAAACCTGACGCGCGAACTGAACTGCATCGGCTGCCACCAGATCGAGGACAACGTGGCGACGGTCGCGCAATTCTATCGCACAAAGGTCGGAGGCGTGGAGTATTTCGACGAGGTCAACGCGCCGCCCAATCTGCGCGGCGAAGGTGCCAAGGTCATCCCGACGTGGTTTTTCGGCTTTCTGCACAACGTGGAGATGTTGCGGCCGTGGCTGAAGATCCGCATGCCGAGCTTCCAACTCACGCACGAGGAAGCCACCACGCTGGTCGAGTACTTCGCCGGCCTGTCCAACCATGAGGCGGGCGACCTGCAGAAACGATTGCGGCCGGTGCACGAATTCCTCGTAGCGCAAAAGGCGGCGGCGGAGCCCCAATTCGGCGGCGGCGACGGGGAGGAGAAATCACCGAACGACTACTGGTTTAACCAGCGGCTGTTGCGGCCCGCGGCCGACTACCTGGCGCGATATGCCGTACAAAACCGGCTGGCGACCCGCTTCGACGTCGATCGCAATGAGCTGGGCGCCGAAGAACTCGACTCCGGCATGACCAAGGTGCTCGAGCGGACGGACTTCTTGCGCAATCTTTACAATGTGCCGTACCCGTTCATGGACGCGCCGCGGTCGCTGGTCTCCGAGGAGCGATTCCACCTCGGCCAGGACCTGATGCTCGAACTCGGTTGCCTCAAGTGTCACGTCTTCGGTGATCCGAACGTCGAGGGATCGAATCCGAATCCATCGGCGCCGAACCTCAACCTGACGTTCCGGCGCCTGCGGCAGGACTGGGTCCGTGCCTGGCTCAAAGGGCCGGGGTACATCCAGCCGGGGACAAAGATGCCGGGGCTGTGGCCCGGGATGCGCAGTGCGTTTGCCGATTACGGCGACACGGCAGCCGAGCTGGAGGCGAAATACGGCGAGACGGCCGCCGAGCAGATCGAACTGCTGCTGGACTTCATGTACAACGCCGGCCTGACCAACCACACCGTCATCCAGCCGGGCCTCGCCGAGCAGCTCAAGGCCGCGCCGCAGGAGGCGGGCGAGGAGTTCGACGAGGACGAGGGCGAGTCGGAAGAGTTCGTCGAGGACGACGAATAGTCGGCACGCCGCACATCCCTGGGGCTATGGCCGAACCATGAAGCACGTCTTTCTGGGACTGGCGTGGGGCAACGGGCTGGTGCTGCTCGGCGCCGTGGTCGTCGGCATGGCAGTGGATGGAGACCGGCTGGCCGGCGCTCATCTCGG
>CAZNDQ010000371.1:0-4637 GCA_964571825.1 uncultured Planctomycetales bacterium
TGGCGGCGGGGCCGACGGACGTGGTGGCGTCGCAGGGGACGATCCTGCAGTCGACGGCACTGGTGGACGGCGCGGCGACGCCGATCACGGCGGCGACGGCGCTGACCGACGTGCGGACGGCCGCAGCGCCGGGCGTGCTGCTGTTTCCGGTGGGCGACGAGACGATCACGGTGAGCGGGGTGACGAAGGGCGGGCGGACGCTGCCGGAGGCGACGTTCACGATCGGCGTGGACGGGACGACGGTGGGCGATTTTACGGCGTGGCTGACGGACGTGCTGGGTCTGAACGAGGACGGGGCGCTGCCGGACGGGGCGTCGATCGCGGTGAACGGGACGGGGGAGATCGTCATCACGGGGAACTTCGGCACGGGCAACGCGATCCGCATCGACCAGGCGGACATTCGCTCGAGCAACGCGGCCGTGCCGAACCCGCTGGCGTGGTCGGAGTCGCAGGAGGCGACGGGCAAGAGCGTGGCGACGAGCTTCAAGGCGTTCGACTCGCTGGGGAGCGAGGTGACGTTGAACGTGACGATGGTGCTGGTGAACAAGTCATCGACGGGGAACACGTGGCGGTACTACATCGAGAGCCCGGACGACACGGACACGGACCTGGTGCTGGGGTACGGGGAGGTGACGTTCGACACGAACGGGCAGTTCTTCGGGGTGACGAACGATACGTTCACGATCGACCGCGACGGGACGGGGGCGAACGACCCGATGAGCGTGCGGCTGCGGTTCGACCGGCTGACGGGTCTGGACGCGCGGACGAGCACGCTGATCCAGACGGAGCAGGACGGGTTTCCGACGGGGTCGCTGAACGCGTTCAGCATCGGGACGGACGGGACGATCACGGGGGTGTTCACGAACGGTCTGGCGCGGACGCTGGGGCAGCTCGCGTTGGCGCAATTCGCCAATCCCGAGGGGCTGATCCTGGTGAGCAACAATACATATTCGGTGGGGCCGAACAGCGGGACGGCGATTATCCAGCCGCCGCTGACGAACGGCGCGGGGCGGGTGCTCTCGGGCGCGCTGGAGCTGAGCAACGTCGATCTGTCGCGGGAGTTCATCGGGCTGATCACGGCGTCGACGGGCTTCTCCGCGGCGGGGCGGGTGATCTCGACGTCGAACGAGCTGCTGGACGAGCTGCTGTTGCTGGCCCGATAAGCGGCGGGGCGCGGGGATAGCGGGAGCGGCGCGCGGGATTGACCGATAAGGCGGCAACCGGTTTGTGCGCGGTCGTGCGCTGCGCGGGCGCAGCGGACGGGCACGGGCGCAAGGGCCGGGCGACGGACGACGCGGATGATCCTCGTGACGCGACTGAACGATCGACGCATCGTGCTCAACGCGGAGCTGATCAAGACGATCGAGGAGACGCCGGACACGCTGATCACGCTGCTGAACGGCGACCACGTGCTGGTGCGGGAGTCGATGGACGAGGTGGTGGAGCGGGCGATCGAGTACGCGCGGCAGGTGCGGACGTTTCGGATTCCATCGATGCCGTCGGCGTATGACGGGGCGGACGCGTCGGCCGACCGATAACGGCGGCTGCGTCGAAGTGCGCACGTCGTGCGTTGGCGCGACATCGGCGGGCGATCTTATCTTCCCTCGGTCGGGCATCACAGGTCAATTGCGCATAGCGGACGGACGATATACCACCGCGTAGTGCGGACTCAATGGGGAGGCCGCGCGCGGGCAAAGCGGCATGGATATTTCCACGATCATCGGTCTGCTGGTGGGCGCGGCGCTGGTGACGTACGCGATCGTGATGGGGGCGGGCGATCAGTGGATCGTGTTCTGGGACACACCGTCGGCGATCATGGTGATCGGGGGCGGTCTGGCGGCGGTGACGACGAGCTTTCCGCTGCGGAACGTGCTGGGCGTGCTGAAGGTGGTGAAGAAGGCGTTCCTGACGAAGCCGCAGGACCCGCAGAAACTGATCGCGGACCTGGTGAAGTTCGCGGAGATCGCGCGGCGGGACGGGATTCTGGCGCTGGAGAGCCGGACGCGCGAGATCGACGACGAGTTCGTCGTGGCGGGGATCCAGATGGCGGTGGACGGGAGCGAGCCGGAGCTGATCGAGCAGATTCTGACGAACGAGCTGGAGACGATCGCGGAGCGGCACGCGCAGGGCAAGGGGCTGTTTGACGCGCTGGGCAAGTACGCGCCGGCGTTCGGGATGATCGGGACGCTGGTGGGTCTGGTGATCATGCTGAAGAACATGGACGACCCGAGCAAGATCGGGCCGGGCATGGCGATCGCGCTGCTGACGACGCTCTATGGGGCGCTGGTGGCGAATATTTTCGCGCTGCCGATCGCGGACAAGCTGAACGCGCGGTCGAACGAAGAGATCTTCCTGAAGATGATCGTGGTGAAGGGCGTGATGGCGATCCAGTCGGGCGACAACCCGCGGACGGTGGAGCAGAAGCTCAAGACGTTCCTGAACCCGTCGCTGCGGAAGGAGGGGCGGGCGGGTCAGGCGGCGTAACGCGGGCGGCGGAGCGGCAGGCGCGGTGAGATGAAGAAGAAAAAGACGGCACCGACGGGCGCACCGGAGTGGGTGCTGACGTACGGCGACATGATGTCGCTGCTGCTGTGCTTTTTCGTGATCCTGGCGGCGCTGAGCGAGATCAAGAGTGAGGACCGGTACAAGGAGGTGATCCGGTCGTTTCAGGAAGCGTTCGGATACATCGGGGGCGTGGGGCAGGTGCCGACGGACGATCTGCCGCAGACGAGCCTGCTGAACAAGCTGCTGGAGGCGGCGCGGGAGTATGAGCCGAACCAGATCGGCGACAGCGAGGACGAGGGGGTGCAGGGGCGGGTGTTCCGCGTGACGCAGGTGCGCGAGGGGGCGGAGATCGTGATGGGCGGGCGGATCACGTTCGAGGCGGACTCGGCGGAGCTGAAGGAGGAAGCGGCGGCGGCGGTGCGCGTGGTGGCAGACAAGCTGCGCGGGCACAACACGAAGATCGACATTCGCGGGCATTCGACGAACGAGCCGCTGCCGGCGCGCGGGCGGTTCCGCGACCACGTGGACCTTTCGTACGAGCGGGCGCGGGCGGTGGCGGAGGTGCTGGTGGCGGAGGGGGTGAACCGGAACCGGATCCGGATCGTGGCGGCGGGGGCGACGGAGCCGCTGCTGCGTCAGGCGTACGATGCGCGGCGGCAGGCGGAGAACCGGCGGGTGGAGATCGTGGTGCGCGAGTCGCTGGTATCGGAATACGAGGGGGAGGGGATCGACTTCGAGGAGCAGACGAGCGATGGCGAAAGCGACGAATGAGGCTGAGGCGGCGGCGGCACCGGTGCAGGCGGTCCCGAAGCGCAAGAACCTGCTGGTATTGGGGATCGTCGGCGGGGTAATGCTGATAGAGGGGGTGTCGCTGTATTTTGCGATGAAGATGTTCGGGGCAGGGGCGAAGGAGGGAGTCTCGGAAACCGTGCTGGCAGGGCTGGCAGACAAGTCGGCGCCGCATTCGAGCGAGCTGGTGATCGCGGAGTTCAAGGCGCTCAACGAAAAGAGCGGTGCGACGTACATGGTCGATATAAAAGTGTGCGCGCGGGTGCCGTCGGACCGACAAGGCGAAGCGGAGGGTCTGGTGCAGTCGCGGAAGGAGACGATCCTGGACCGGCTGAACCAGCTCGTTCGCTCGGCGGACGCGCAGCACCTGAAGGAGGAGGACCTGGCGACGCTGCGCCGGCTGATGGCGGCGGAGTTGAACGCGGTGCTGGGGAAGACGGATCTGATCGAAGAGGTGCTGATCACGCGGTTCAGCAAGTTTCGCGCGGACATCTGAGTCGCGCCGGGCGTCGGGAATGAGGACGGGAGCGCGCCGGCGGGATCGCCCAGGAGGAGGCAGTCGTGGCGGAGCAGCCCAACAGGCCGGAGGAGCAAGAGGCTCCGGGACAGGCGGCGGGCGCAGCCGGTGCGGGCGGCGCGGCCGGGCCGCTCGGCGGCGCCGAGGCGGCAGAAACTGCGCGTCCGGCAGGGCCGGCGGGGGAAGCGGCCGGTGAAACGAACGCAGCAAGTCAGCCGGCACCGGCGGTTCAGCCGACGGCGGCCGTTCCTGCAACCAGCGAAGAGATTGACGCCGTGATGGCCGAGGCGGCGGGGAAGACGCCGGCGGCGAGCGGTGCGCGCGGGGCCACCGGCGACCCGGGCGCGGTGCCGCCGGGAGCGGGTGCGGGCGGTGCGGCGGCGGGGAACAAAGAAGAGGAATTAGAGGCGCTGCTGGCGCAGGTGGCCGGGTTCGGCGGCGGTTCAGGCGGGGCGCGCGCGGCGGGCGGCGCCGGCGCGACGGACGTCAATGCTGAGATCGATGAGTTGTTGCGATCGGCCGGGGCGGCGGGCGGCGCGGGGGGCGGCGCCGGATGGGGGCCGGAACACGACCCGACGGCGGCGGCGATGGCAGCGGCGATCGAGGCGGAGGCGCGTCAGCAGGCGGCGGAAAAGGAGTCGGCGGCGCGGCGCGCGCAGCGGGAGGCGATGCTGGCGCACGCGCGGAGCCTGGACCTGCCGGAGTTCGGCGAGGCGGGGCTGGAAGGCGGGCACGTCCACGGGATCGATCTGCTGAACGATGTCAACCTGCAGGTGAAGATCGAGCTGGGGCGGACGCGGATGACGGTGGACGAGGTGCTGCGGCT
>CAZNDQ010000372.1:0-4633 GCA_964571825.1 uncultured Planctomycetales bacterium
CTCGGTCAGCAGCTTGTCGCCGACCCAGACGAACTCCAGCGGCACGCGCCGCTCGTCGGTCTGCACCAGCCGCAGCGTGCGCTGATGCTGCGTCTCCTGCCAGCGGACGAATTCGTACGCATTGCCGACGGTGGCTGACAACAGCATGACGCGCACATGCCGCGGCAGCAGCGCCAGGCTCAGCTCCCAGACGATCCCGCGCTCCAGGTCGTTGAAGTTGTGAAACTCGTCCATGACAACGGCGCTGACGTCGGCCAGCCGCTCGTCGGACGCGAGCAGGTGGTTGAGCAGGATCTCCGCAACGACGACGAGCAGCCGCGCCTCCGGATTCACCCGCCGGTTGCCCGTGATCAGCCCCACGTCGTCGCGCGCAAAGCCCCACGACTCGGCCGCGTCCTGAAACTCGCGGAACTTCTGCTCCGTCAGCGCGATCAGCGGCGAGGTGTAGTAGAGCCGGCGGTTCAGGTGCAGCGCCTCGAACAGCGCCGCCTGCGCGATCAGCGTCTTGCCCATCCCCGTCGGCGCCGACACCAGCACGCCCTGCTCAGCCGTGAACCACGCCAGCAGCGCCTCCTCCTGAAACGCATACAGCTCGTACGGGATCGACTCGAGAAAACGCGTGCAGACGTCGTCGCGGCTGATGGAAACGGTGCGGCCCTCCCGCGCGCCCGGCGCGGTACGTTGGCGGGACGGTCATCGGGCGCGACGCGGCACGACACCCGGCGCGCGCGGCTACTTTACCGGGTCAGCGCAAACGGGCAAATGCCTTGCGGGGTCAGGACTTCGGACGCGCGACAACCTCGAAGATCGACTGCAGCTTGAGCACCGTGTAATCTTCGGGGAAGGTGAAGAACGAGTGCAGGTGCAGTTCGCGCTCGCGGGCCTCGCTGTCGATGAACGTGAACGGCTTGATGCCGTTGACCTCCCACTCGTCGAACTCCCGCAGCAGCCCGCGCCGCTTGGCGTGCCGCAGCAGATCACGGTGGGTCGCCTCGTACAGGCTCGGAGACATCCGCTCCACCTGGCTGGACATGATGTGGCGGATGATCTTGCCCGGGGTCTCATCGTGGTCGCGCTCGCCGCGGAAGCGGAACGACGTCACGAGCCCCGACTTGGGCAAAAGTTCACTGTCGGCACCGGTCACCTCGGCGAGGATTTCATCCCGCGCCTGGAACGTCACCACGTGGGACAGGCCCGTTACCCAGATTTCCGCCTGATAGCGGGGCTGCTTGATGCGAAACGTCTCGAAAATCCGGAACAGCTCCGGATGCAACGCCCGCCGGTAGAGGAAAAAATGGTCGTCTTCGACCCGAAGTTGTGAGGTTCCCAGTTCCACTGCAACGATCCCGCCAGTTGTGGTGAATACCTAACCGATTTAAGCGATTATAGCCGCGACCCCCTTTGGAGCCAGCAAAATCGGCGATACCAGTCAAATTTTCCAAGGTTCAGGCGAATTCTACCCAGCTTCCCGGTCGAACCACTGCCCGCCGCTGCCGTATTTTCCCCGGCCTGCGGGCCCAAACGTGGAGGTTGGACAACATGACTGAGCCAAAAGGCCGGCAAAACTCGCAGGTCCCCCCGCACTCGGCCCGCCTGACTCGCCGCCGGTTCCTCCGCGCCGGCGCGGGGGCCGCCGCCGCATGTTTCGGCGGCACAGCCGTTTATGCCTACGCCGTCGAGCCGCTCTGGGTTCAGGTCGTCCGCCGTCCGATGCCGCTCGCCGGGCTCGGCCCGGCCCTGACCGGCTACCGCATCGTCCAGATCAGCGACCTTCACTGCTCGCAGGACGTCAGCGACGCCCATCTGACCCGCTGCATGGACCTGACAAACGCCTGCCGGCCCGATCTGGTGGTCGTCACCGGCGACCTGGTGACGCGCGGAGAGCGGGGGTACATCCACCGGGTTTCGCAGCTCTTGCAACAGTTGCACGCCCCCGACGGCGTCGTCGCCATTCTCGGCAACCACGACTATCGCGGCTACGGCCGGCCGGAGCGCCGTTGCGAGGTCGCCGAGGCGCTCGTCGCCGGCGTCGAGGCGGCCGGGGTGCGCGTCCTCCGCAACGCCCGGACCCGCGTCGTCCGCGACGGCGCCGGGCTGACCCTCGTTGGGCTCGACGACTATTGGTGGGGGGGCTTCGACGTGCCCCGCGCCTTCGCCGGCGTCGGGACCAGCGAGCCGGTCATCGCCCTCACCCACAACCCCGACAGCATCTTCGACCTCCGCGGGACGCCCGCCCAATGGGTGCTCGCCGGCCACACCCACGGGGGACAGGTCAGCCTCCCGTTCTACGGCGCGCCGCTCGTGCCCGTACGCCACAAGGAACTGCAGCGCGGGCATTACACCGTGGGCCGGCATAACCTCTACATCAACCGCGGGCTCGGCTGGCTGAAGCGGGTGCGGTTCCTCGCCCGGCCCGAGATCACCGTATTCGAGCTGCAACCGGTCTGATGTGCGGCGGCCAGACGGCCGCGCGACGCCTGCGCGGGTCCGTTCAGCCGCGCTATTTCTCCGGCGGGAATGGATCCCGACGATCCAGCCGGCCGACGTGGTCCCAGTCCGACTTGCCCGTCCATTCGGTCAGCGCGACCGCCACGCCGTTCGGATCATACAGCGTCAAAGTCCGGCCTCCCCAGTTGCTCGTCCGCGGCTCGGAAACCTCAGCATACCCGGCCGCCTTGATCCGCTCGTACAGATCGCTCAATCCCTTCACTTCCAGATGCAGGTCGTGCGACCACGTCTTCCACATCTTGCCGGGGTTCTCGTCCGCCTCATCGCGCGCGCCGATGCAGATGCGGACCGGCCCGGAGCGCAGGTAATAGTAAGTTTTGCCCTGCCCCTCGCGCGAGCCCACATATTCCATCCCCAGCAGTTCGCGGTAGAAGCGGAACGTCTTCTCCACGTCACGCGCGCGGATGTACAGATGCGACCAGCCGGTGACGCCGGCCGCGCGCGCCTTGCTCGGCGCCGAATGGACCTGCGCCACGGCCGCCAGCACGAGCAGCGCGACGACGGGAACGATAAGCATCCGTTTGTTCGCCTGCATGGGGTCTCTCCGAAAACAAAACGGGATCATTGGGCTCGGCGCCGGCCCGGCTATTTTATCCGCGCGCTGCGCGTCGCCAGCAGCGTGCTCAGTGCCACGTCGAGCGGCGCCGACGTGTCGAACAGCGCATAGTCGATCTGCAGCGTGCGGCACGCCCGCCGGATTTCCTCCAGAAATCCGTGCAGCTCGGCGAGGTACTTCTCGCGCAGCCGCCCCGCGTCGGAAAACAGTTTCCCCCGCTCCTCCATCCCCTCGAACAGCACCGTCCCGCGGAAGCCGAAGTTCAGCTCCTCGTGGTCCATCACGTGCATCACGATAATCTCGTGCTTGCGGAAGCACAGCTTGCGCAACCCGTGGATGATCCCCTTCGGGTCGTCGAACAGATCGCTGATCACCACGACCAGCGACCGCAGCGGGAAACGCTCAGCCAGGTCGTCCAGCACGTCGCGCACCGACGTCTTCTTCGGCCCCAGCGGCTCCTCCAGTTCGTGTACCAGCGTCTTCCACTGCGCCGGGTTGTTCGAGGGGCGGAGCATCCGCGCCACGCCCTCGTGAAACTTGACCAGCCCCACCGCGTCCTGCTGCCGCAGGGCCATGTACGCCAGCACCGCCGCCAGCGTCGTGCCGTACTCGTACTTGCTCAGGCCCGCCTCGTCCGAGCGAAAGCTCATCGACTCCGAGGCGTCGACGACGAGCTGGCAGATCAGGTTCGTCTCCTCCTCGTACTGCTTGACGTACAGCTTGTCGCTCCGCGCAAAAACCTTCCAGTCGAGGTATTTGAGGTCGTCGCTCCGCGTGTACTGCCGGTGCTCGGCAAACTCGACGCTGAACCCGCGAAACGGGCTGCGGTGCATGCCGCTGATCAGGCCCTCGACGATCGCCCGCGCCCGCAGGTCCAGCCCCGCCAGCCGCGCCAGCGTCCGCGGCTCCAGATAGCGCCGGACGTCTTCGGTACCCAGACCGACGGGCGATTCCATGCGGGTCTCCGATCCGGATGCGACGGCGATTGCCGCCGCGGACGCTGCGCGCGCTGTCTGCGCCCGGTTCAGCCCGAGAGCAGTTTGTCCGCCCCGGCCGCCTTCAATTCCGTCGCTTCCTCCTCCGGCACGTCGCGGATCAGCCAGTCGACGATCTGGTCCGCGCTGACCCCCTCGGCCTCGGCGTTGAAGTTGGTGATGATGCGGTGCCGCAGCACCGGATGCGCCACCGCCCGGATGTCCTCCGCCGCCACGTGCAGCCGCCCGCGCAGCACCGCCAGCGCCTTGGCCGCCAGGATGAGGAACTGGCTCGCGCGCGGCCCCGCACCCCACGTCACGTATTCGTTGATAAACGACGGCACGTCCCCGACGATCCGCCGCGTCAGCCGCGCGAACCGCATCGCGTAGCGGATGATGTGATCGGCCACCGGCACGCGCCGCACCATCTCCTGCAGCCGGACGATCTCCTCCGCGTCGAGCACCACCTGCACGTGCGGCTCGTGACCCGCCGTCGTCCGCTGCACGATCTCGAACTCCTCCTCCTCCCGCGGATACTGCACGCGCACCTTGAACATGAAGCGGTCGAGCTGCGCCTCCGGCAGCGGATACGTGC
>CAZNDQ010000373.1:0-4619 GCA_964571825.1 uncultured Planctomycetales bacterium
CGATCGACGATCGTAAACACCGTGTCCAGGTGCATGAACGTCCGCTCCGTCGGGATCGGCACCTCGTAGAACCGGCGGATATCGCTCACGCCGAACATCTTCGCCGCCAGGGACTCGATCGTCTCCGACCGCGTCCGCTCGCTCGCGCCGACCAGCACGGCCTCGTCGTTCAGCACGATTACGTCGCCGCCCTCGATCGTGTACGGCCGGTCCTCATCCGGCGCGTCCGACCCGCCGTACGCGATCGCGTTGCCCGCAAACCGCGGATGCGACTCCAGCACCGCCCGCGTCAGAATCGTTTCCCGCACGCGCTCGGCATAGTGCATCTTGCAGGAGATGGCCGAGTCATCCACCACCACCGCCGGGTCGCGGCTGAAGTACGCATTCGGCACCGGCCGCAGAATGAACTGCCCCTCGATCGCCGCCGCCGGCCGCGCGCGCCCGACCAGTTCGTAATACTCCCCGTACGTGATGCCGGCAAAGAAGACCCGCAGCAGCGCCTCCACCGGGACGAGCCGCTCGTCGCAGAGCGTCGCGATCAGCGCCGGCGTGTTCTCCGCCGCGCACACCTCCTCCACCAGCCGCCTCTTCGCCGCCGCATCCGTCCGCAACAATTCGCCGAGCAGCTTCTCCAGATACAGCACCGTGATGCCGTGTCCGCGCATCTCCGCCACGAACGCGTCGTGCTCCTCCTGCATCCGCAGCAGGAACGGAATGTCCTCAAACAGATAGCCGCGCATGTTCAGATGCGTCAGCCGGTCGATTTCCTCCCCCGGCCGGTGCACCAGCACCGCCTCCAGCGCGTCGAACTCGTTGACAATGTGGAACTGCACGGACGCAGCGCCCCTTCCCGCCGGCCGCGCTCGCGCCCGCAGGGCCGCGACGCGACGCTTGCCGCCCGGCGTAGGATAGCGACGCCGCGCAAACCCGCCAGACCCGCGACATTCTGGGACCTGACGCGCTACGACTCGCGTCGATTCTCACCGTCGCGCCCGCACGGCCGCATCGCTATGGACAGGCCGGCTGCTTTGCTTTCGCCGCAACGCGCCGGGCGTACAATGCCGGATTCCTGACCTCGCGCGAAACCGCCGCGCGAGCCGCCGGCCCGGTTTCCGGGGAGCGCGGGCGTGCCGATTCGGGCGAGCCCGGCCGGCGAGCAACGACCACGACAGGGGAAAACACAATGACTGGTAAGGGACTGGCAACCACCGCGATCCTATCAATCTACCTTCTCGCCACGGCCGCTCACGGCGAAAGCCATCTCATGCGCTTCGCCGACGTCCGCGGCGATCAGGTCGTCTTTACCTACGAAGGCGACCTCTGGCGCGCGACGACCGCCGGCGGACCCGCCGTCCGCCTCACCAACGACCCCGGCGACGAGCGCTTCGCCAGATTCAGCCCCGACGGATCGAAGATCGCTTTCACCGCCCAGTACGACGGCGGCTCCGATGTTTACGTCATGGATGCGGGCGGCGGCGTGCCGACGCGCCTCACCTGGCACCCTGCCGACGACCAGGTCCTCGACTGGTTCCCCGACGGCAAATCGGTCCTGTTCCGCTCCCGCCGCACGTACCCCTTCCGCGGCGAGACCATCTGGCGCGTCTCCATCGACGGCGGCATGCCCGAGCGCCTCCCCGTCGACCGCGCCGGCCTCACCGCGCTTTCGCCCGACGGCCGGTCCATCGCCTACAACCGTCTCAGCCGTGAGTTCCGCACCTGGAAGCGCTATCAGGGCGGCACCGCGCAGGACATCTGGATGGGCAGCCTCGACCGCGGCGACTTCCGCAAGATCACCGACTGGCCCGGCACCGACAGCTTCCCCATGTGGTGGAAGGACGCCATCTACTTCCTCTCCGACCGCGCCCACGGCACGCTCAACCTCTACCGCTACGACATCGCCTCCGGCGCCGTGAGCGCACTCACCGAATACAAGGACTACGACGTCAAGTACCCCTCAATGGGCGACGGCCGGATCATCTATCAGTACGCCGAGACGCTCCACCTCCTCGATCTGGCGAGCGGCAAGTCGGCTCCTCTGGACATCGAGCTGCCCTCCGACCTCACGCGCATGCGCCCAACCTATGAGAGCGCCGCAAAGAACACCGGCTCTTTCTGCCTCTCCCCCACCGGCGCCCGCATGCTCCTCGAATCGCGCGGCGAGATCGTCAACCTCCCCGTCGAGCACGGCGAGCCGATCCACCTGACGCAGACGTCCGCCTCGCGCGAAAAGAACGCCGCCTGGTCCCCCGACGGCCGCTCGATCGCTTTCCTCTCCGACCGCACCGGCGAAGAGGAGGTCTACCTCGTCGATCAGAAGGGTGAGCAGCCGTGGAAGCAGCTCACCACCGGCGGACTGGGCTTCCGTACCCAGCCCGTCTGGTCGCCCGACAGCCGCTGGCTGCTCTTCCACAACAAGTTCATGCGACTGAATCTCGTCGACGCCGACTCCGGTACGCTCACCGTCATCGATCAGGGCGAGTACGACGACGCCTGGGAGCGCTGGGGCATTCAGGACTACGTCTGGTCGCCCGACAGCCGCTGGATCGCCTACACCAAAATGGAGGCCAATCTCAACGAGGCGATTTTCCTCTACTCACTCGAAGGCAGGCAGACACACCGCGTCACCTCTGACTGGGCCACCGACTTTTCCCCCTCCTTCGACCCCCAGGGCCGCTACCTCTACTTTCTCTCCAACCGCACTTTCGATCCGATCATGTGCTTCCAGGACCAGAACCACGTCTTCCTCAACATGGGCCGGCCGTACGTGCTCGTCCTCAACGACGACGGCCCCAACCCCTTCGCCCCGCTCGACTCCGAAGAATCCGACCAGCCCGCCGACGAAAAGAAAAACGCCGACGAGAAGAAAGCCGACGACGCCGAGAAGAAATCTGAGCCAAAGGCCGCAGCGCCCCTCGAAATCACGCTCGCCGACTTCGAGCGCCGCATCCTCCCCGTCGAGGGCGTCCCCCCCGGCAATTACTTCCGCCTCGAAGCCACCGACAACGGCTTCCTCTTCCTGAAAAAGGACGCCCACGAGTTCCTCAAATACCAGAGCGTCACGGACACCACGCGCGACACGGTCGACCTGTACTCTTATGACATCACCGAGAAAAACCCGAAGAAGCGCGAGGCGAAAAAACTCATCCCCGGAGTCAACAACTACCACCTCTCCGCCGACCGAAAAAAGCTCCTCTATCGCAGTGGCGACACCTTCGGCGTCGTCGAGACCGGCAAGGAGGCCAAGGTCGGTGACGGCAAGGTCGCCCTCGACGACGTCCGCATCCGCGTCGTCCGCCCCGAAGAGTTCCGCCAGATCTACGATGAAGCCTGGCGCGTGCAGCGCGACTGGTTCTACGACCCCGGCCTGCACGGCGTCGACTGGCCCGCCGTCGGCGAAATGTACCGCCGCTTCGTCCCCTTCTGCGGCAACCGCCACGACCTCAACTACCTCATCGGCGAGATGATCGGCGAGTTGAACGCCGGACACACCTACATCAGCGGCGGTGACCTCGAAGACGACGCCCGCCGCGTGCCCGTCGGCCTCCTCGGCATCGACATCGAGACGCCCCCCGGCGCCGCGTTTCACCGCATCGCGCACATCATCCCCGGCCGCAATTGGGATGAACGCGAGCGCTCCCCCCTCGCCGCACCCGACTGCCCCATCCGCGAGGGAGACTACATCATCGCCATCGACGGCCGCGAAGTCCCCGCCGCCGAAAACCTCTACCGCCACCTCGAAGACAAGGCCGGCAAGGTCATCCGCCTCACTTACAACTCGCAACCCTCCGCCGACGGCGCCAGGACCCATCGCGCGCGCACGCTCACCAGCGAGTCCGCCATCCGCTACCGCGAGTGGGTCGAGAACAACCGCGCCAAGGTTGAGCAGGCCAGCGGCGGCACGATCAGCTACATCCACATCCCCGACATGGGCCAGAATGGCCTGATCGAGTTCGGCCGCGCCTGGTTCCCCCTCTGCAACAAACAGGGCATCGTCATCGATGTCCGCTACAACGGCGGCGGCTTCGTCGGCGACATGATCATCGACCGCATCGAACGGAAGCTCTGGGCGATCACGCAGCCGCGCGAGGGCAAACCGATCCGCGACCCCGAGCGCACCTTCCACGGCCATCTCGCCGTGCTTATCAACGAAGACACCGGCTCGAACGGCGAGTACTTCGCCGAAGCGATGAAGCTCAAGGGTCTCGCCCCGCTCTTCGGCATGCGCACCTGGGGTGGCGCCGTCGGCATCGAACCCCACCAGCGCCTCGTCGACGGCGGCCAGACGACACCGCCCCAGTTCGCCCCCTACAGCCTCGACCGCCAGTGGATGATCGAGGGTATCGGCGTCATACCGGACGTGGAGGTGCAGAACATGCCCGGCGACGTGCTCGGGGGCCGCGACGCGCAACTGGAGGCGGCACTCGGCTATCTGCAGGAGCAGATCGCCCGAGACACGGCGGCGGCTCGCCCTCCGCCTCGAACAGTGCGTTCATGCTCTCGATCCGGTGGACCAGGCCATGTTCGAGGAGGAAGTCGAGCGCCCGGTAGACGGTCGGCGGCGCGGCCTTGCGGCTGCCGTCGTCCAGCTTGCCCAGGATGTCGTAGGCGCCCATCGGACG
>CAZNDQ010000374.1:0-4601 GCA_964571825.1 uncultured Planctomycetales bacterium
GGTCGGCGCGGCGGTCGGCGGCGACGCCGCGGAGGCGGCGAGCGTCCGGGGGGCCCTCCGGCCGGATAAGGGCGACGGTTGCGAGACACTGTTTTGAAATGCTATGATTCACCGATAAACAGGGAGGCGTTTTCGGAGGATCGCAAGACCGTAAATGATCGAGACCCGGCACAAACAGCTCCCCTATCCACCGGCCGCGATGCGTTTTGTCCGTGAAGGGCTGCCGTTCACCGTGGCGCGGATTCACGGCGAGCCGAGCGATGAGCAGGAGAAGGTCGAGCGCTGGATGTTCGAGAACGATCTCGACCACGAGACGCTGGAAGACCTGTACGAATCGGGCCGGCTTCCCGCACCGCTGCAGAAGCTGGTGCGTGCCGCAGGTGGTCCGGTGGCATTCAACCGCCACGTCAGCGGTCAGCAGCTCTGCTGGGGCCTGCGCGAGTACGCGATCCAGCGGTGGGGGCTGATGGCCCGTGCCGTCCTGCGCCGCTGGCACATCCACAGCACGCTCGACTTCGGCCGGATCGTCTTCAGGCTGATCGATGAGGGAAACCTGCGCAAGCAGGCGACGGATACGCTGGAAGACTTCAAGGACGTATACGACTTCAACACCGTCTTCGACTGCCCCGAAGTGCTGGCCACCGGCGACTGATCCATTGACGATTCGATTGCGATTGCCCGCCTTGCTGATGCTGCTGTGCGTCCACGCGCCGGCGCCGCTGCGCGCGGGCGATTCGCCGCCTGCGGCCGCGGCGCCGAATGAATGGCTGACCCATTACGAACAGAACGAGTGCAACGCCACGCCGCGCTATGCGGAGACGATTGGCTATTGCCGTCGGCTGGCGGAGGCGTCGCCGTGGGTGCGCGTGATGCCGTTCGGGCGGTCGCCGCAGGGGCGCGAAATGTTTGTCGTCGTGCTCTCGCGGCACGGCGTGTTTTCGCCAGAGGCAGCATCGCAGTCGGACGACGCGGTCGTGCTCATCCAGAACTGCATCCACGCGGGGGAGTGCGAGGGCAAGGACGCCTCGCTGATGCTGATGCGCGAGATGGCGGTGACCAAGTCGCTGGCGCATCTGCTGGACCACGCGACGGTGCTGATCATTCCCATCTTCAACGTCGACGGGCATGAGCGCTTCGGGCCGTACAACCGCATCAACCAGATCGGGCCGGTGGAGATGGGGTGGCGTTCGACGGCGCAGCGGCTGAATCTCAACCGGGATTACGTCAAGGCCGAGACCCCCGAGATGCGGGCCAAGCTGGCGCTGTGGAACGCCTGGCAGCCGGACCTGCACATCGACAACCACAGCACGGACGGCGCGGACTTTCAGTACGACGTGATGTACGCGATCGCGCACCAGCAGGAGACGGCGGCGCCGGTGCGGCGGTGGATCGACGAGTTGTATCTGCCGGTGCTGCTGCCGGCGATGGCGCGCGACGGGCACGTGATGATGCCGTATGCGTGGCTGATCGACCGGTTTGACGCGTCGAAGGGGCTGCGGCACGAGCCGTTCGAGCCGCGGCTGTCGACGGGTTACGGGCCGCTGCGGAACCGCCCGTCACTGCTGGTCGAGTCGCACGTGCGCAAGCCGTACCGGGTGCGCGTGCAGGCGCACTACGACATCATGCGGCACACGCTGGAGATCGTCGGTCGCGAGGCGGCGGCGCTGCGCGCGGCCGTGCGGCAGGCCGACTCGGAGACGGCCGAGTGGGGGCGGGCGTACGACCCGGAGCGGCGTTATCCGCTGAGGCTGGAACTGACGGATGAATCGGAGCCGTATACGTTTCGCGGCGTGCAGACGCGGACGGAGATGAGCGAGATCTCGGGGGCGCTGCGGCTGATCTACGAACCCGAGCCGGTGGAGGTGGCGACGAAGCTGTACGCGTCGACGCGGCCGGCGGCCGAAGTGGCGCCGCCGGTGGCGTATCTGCTGCCGCCGGAGTGGGCGCACCTGACTACGTATCTCGACGCGCATGGCGTACGCCACGAGCGGCTCAAACAACCGTACGAGGGCGAAGTCGAATCGTATCGCTTCGGCGAAGTGAAGTGGGCGGGCGAACCGTTCGAGGGACACCACCTCGTGACCTGTCGCGCCGAGCCGATCCGCGAGCGCCGGACCTACCCACCCGGATCGGTCCTCGTGCGCCTCGACCAGCCCGGGGCGAAGGTAGCCCTTCATCTGTTCGAGCCGGATTCACGTGATTCGCTTGTCGCGTGGGGGTTGTTCGACCAGGTCTTCGACCGCATTGAGTACGGCGAGACGTACATTCTGGAAGACCTGGCGCGGCGGATGCTGGCGGAGGACCCGGCGCTGCGCGAGGAGTTTGAGTCCCTCCTCCGCCGCGACCGGGAATTCCGCGCCGACCCGTTCCGGCGGCTCTACTTTTTCTACGATCGTTCGCCGTGGGCCGATACGTTGCGAAACGTCTACCCGGTGGCGCGGATCACGTCGTCACTGCCGCGGGAGGTCCTTTAACAGTCGTTCGGCGAGGGGGTCGTCGGGGTTGCGGCGCTGCACTTCGAGAAGCTGCGCGCGGCGCTCGGCGGGAGGCCGGCCCAATGCCTGCATGATCGCCTGCTGGTCAGCGAGGATCTGCGCCCCCAGCGCTCGGGCGGTCTCGAAGCGCTCAGACGGTGAGGCGCCAGGTGAAACGTAGTCCCACGGATCGACTCGCTGCGCGTGCAACAGGCGGTAGATGTCGCGGGCAAAGTCCTTGTGCATCCCGCGCGGCGTATCGTATTCGATCCGCGAATTGTCGTCGGTGTTGATCGGGCGGTTGCCGCCGACGGCGCGGACGCCGTCATCGACGGTGATCAGGTAGCTGAGCATGTGGGCGGGCGTGCGAATGCGGATTTCGTTCATCTGCGCAGCGATGCGCGGCTCGGCGAGTTTCGCTTCGAGCGCACCAAAGTCGACCGACAGCGGCGCATCTGAGCCGATGAAGAGCTGCTCGCCCCACACGCGCGAATCCCACACCGAGACGTGCGGCCAGACGTCCGCCCAGGTGCGGGCGAGGATTTCGCAGTTCTCAAGCGGCATGCGGAAGCCCTGGAACCAGATGCAGGCCACACCGCCCGGTTCCAGGCAGTTGCGCATGGCAGCGAAGCACTCGCGGGTGAAGAGCGCGGAGGCGCCGGCCATCCACGGGTTGGATGGCTGGGAGATGATCACGTCATAGCGGCGATCGGTATGTTCGAGGTGCAGCCGGCCGTCACCGATGATGAGCTTCAGGCGCGGATCGTCGAGAATGTTTTCGGTGAACGTGCCGAAGTACTCGCGTGCGGCGCGGGCGACCCCGCCGGAGATTTCAACGCAGTCAATCTCTGTAACGTTCGGATGCCGGGCGACGCTGGCGGCGGTGTGCCCGCTGCCCAGGCCGATGACGAGCACGCGCTTCGCCTCGGGCCGCAGAAATAGCGGCAGATGCCCCAGCCAGTTCTGCGTCGAGGCATAGCTGTACGCATCGGGCTTGCCGCCGACGATGATGCTCGTGCGGTTGCGCTCGTCCTTGGTCACGGTGACAACGGTGGATACGCCCTCTTCATAGGAAAGGATTTCACCGGTCATCTGGCGCATCCGCTGGCGGATCGACTCATCGTCGTTCTTGCCTGCGGTGGCGTAAAAGCCGGCTTTGATGAAGGGGCCGCTGGTCATTACGGCCGGGTCCCACTTTGGCGCGGCGAATACGGCCAGCACGGCGACGGCGCAGGCGGCACCGACTGCGGCCAGACGTATCTCGGCGCGTCCGCGCAGACCCTCGTAAAGAAATGCCGCACCAACGACGACGCTGAGGACGGCACAGATGAGGATACTGTCTCGCATGCCCCACTGAGGGATGAACACAAAACCGCCGCAGAACGAACCGAGGATCGTACCCACGGCATTGGCGGCATAAGCGTTGCCCACCGAGCGCGCCGCCTCATCCCGCGAGTGGGCAACGAAGCGGCTGACCATCGGCAGCAGGCCGCCCATGCAAAAGGTAGCCGGCAGGAACATGAAAAAGATCGCGCGGAACTTGCCCCATTCGAGCTGGGCGAAGGTGTCGGCCGATCGGAGCAGCCGCGTCATCTGCACGGGCAGGTTGCCCAACACCGCCACGGTCATTACGGCGGAAAGCCCGATGAGCACGGGGAGCAGGCCGATGGCGACGCGGCCGAAGGGGCGGTCGCCGATCCAGCCGAGCAGCAGGCTGCCGAGCGTCAGGCCAAGGATGAATGCCCCGGCGATGATCGTGAAGGCGTAGGTGGACGAACCCATCGCCAGCGTCACGGCGCGCGTCCAGGAAACCTGATAGACCATAGCGGCGAAGCCCGACAGCCCGAAGCCGATCAGAAGCACGGCCGGCGTGAAGCGCGGCGGCGCGGCCTCGGGTGCTGTTTCCTCGCGGCGACGGTCGCGGCGCGGCGGCGGGGCAGGCTCGTCGGTGCGGCCGGGGGCCGGTGCGCCGGGCGCGACGAGCCGGGAAAGGAGAACCGTGGTGATGCCGACGATGAGATTGATGGCGACGGCGACCTGAAAACTCCCGCGGACGCCGAGCGCCGGCAGCAGCGCCAGGCCGGCGAGCATCGCGCCGACGAACGCGCCGCCGGAGTTGACGGCGTA
>CAZNDQ010000375.1:0-4591 GCA_964571825.1 uncultured Planctomycetales bacterium
TCCCAACTGTGATTGTGGACGACGTTCGCGCGGCTCAAACCTCCGAAGCGTCAGTGTCCGCCCCCGACCGACGGGGTGGTTCGGCGCGGCCGCGTGCCGCACCGTCTGGTATTTACTCAAGGTGTTGACGTGGCCGGCAACCTGATTACCGGCCACCCCCCGCTTCTATTCCCGTCGCAACCGTCAGCGCCTCGCACGACCGCCCGCCGTCTTATTCGTTCGGACAAGCGGATCCGTTATGCGGCATGCGCCACATTGCTGATGCAGCGAACAATCGGACGTGCCCGAGTTTCGGTTTAGGAGAATCAGCGGGTGGTCCGTCGCGCGCATGCTCGCGCGGCGCGGTTATCAGAACGAGACGTGTCCGGATATTCAGTGCGACTCGTCCGCCGCCGTCGGGCGTACGTTTTTTCCGGACAAGTCCGCATACGGATTTTTCAGAGGAAGCGGAAAAAAAGTCTTGTGCGCGATCGCACCCAGCGCGGAATTACATAGGCAGATTGCCAGGAGTCTGAGTGTGAGCAGACCTTCGGTCAGCCGGCGGGACGAATGCGCTGCGCGGCGCGCCGGTTATCCGCCGAGGAGCTGTAGCACCTGCTGCGGCTGGGCGTTGGCAATGGCCAGGACGCTGGTGCTGGCCGAGACGAGGATCTGGTTCCGCGTCAGCGCGGCCGTCTCCGCGGCAAAGTCCGTATCGCGGATCGCCGACTCGCTCGCCGTCAGGTTCTCCATCGTGATCGTGAGCTGGTTGATGTTCGTCGCCAGCGTGTTCCGCTCGAAGGCGCCGAGGCGTCCGCGCAGCTCGGACACCTGGCGGATCGCCTCCTCGACGATGTCGGCGGTGCGTTTGAGGTCGTTCAGTGAGAGGATCGAGAAGTCTTCGCCGGTGACGATCTGCGAGAGGAATCCGACGGCCGTGTTGCCCAGCCGCGAGGCGGCGACGGAATTCACGCCGATGGAGGCCTGCTGGTTGACGACCACGTCCGGCCCGAGCTGAAACAGCGCTCCACCGGCGAGGATTTCGAAGGAGGTCGTCGTACTGAGCAGGGTTGCCGGGTCGAACTGCAGACTCAGATCCAGCGTCTCGGTATTGAGGATGATGTTCAGTCCCCGGCCGACCGTCAACGCCCCGTTGACTGTTGCCTGAATGTCCTGTCCCTTGTCATAGGTTGCCGTGTCGGGATCGCCAATCGCCTTGTAGAGGTCGAACGAGCCTCCACTGATGCGCCTGATCGTGATTTCCTCACCGGTGCCGAAGCCGACGCTCTGAATGATGATGCCGCTTGTCGGGTCGGCGTCGTTGATGAACACGGCTTCGACGCCCGTCGCATCGCTCTCGTTGTTGATCGCGGCGATCACGGCGGACATGGTCTGATTGGCTGAAAGACTGAGCGAGGTCACACCCTTGCTGCCGGAGATCTCGATCGTCACGGCGGACGTGATTGAGCCCTGCGTGAAGAAGAGCTGCGCGTGCTGCGCCGACTGCGTCACCGTCACTTCGACAGGGATGCGGCTGCGCGTGCCGAAGGTGGCACCGGTGATGTTCAGATCGGTGATAACGTTTGTTGCGACGCCGCTGGTGACGAAGCCGAGCGAACCATCGAGCAGCTTGCGCCCGGCAAAGGTGGTCGTGTTGGCGATGCGCGTGATGGAAGCGATGGCCGAGTCGATCTGCAACTGATTCGCCTGTCTTTCCGCCTCGGAAAACGCGCCAGTGTTGGCCGCCTGCACGACCAGTCCCTGGATGTCCGTCAGCAGTGCGGCGACCTCGTTCAGCGCTCCCTCAGTCGTGGTGATGACGTTGATCGCCCGCTGCGAGTTGTTGATCGCCTGCGTGACGGCCGAGATCTCTGAGCGGAGGTGTTCGGAGACGATCAACCCAGCCGGGTCGTCCGACCCGGTGTTGATCCGCAGCCCCGTTGCCAGGCGCCGCAGCGAAACCTGGAGATTCTGGTTCGCCTGCCGCAGGTGGTCCTGCGCGATGACCGAGCCGATGTTGCTGTTGATCCGGGACATCAACGATCCTCCTTGATTCGATCCCGGCGGTCGGCGCGTTCCGGGCGATCCATGCCCGGCGGTGTTCGCCGTCCGCGGCCCCGTACGACAGCGAATCCGCCGCCATCCGGGCGCGCTTCTTCTCCCTCAGGGCTACGTCTGGCCCTGCGTCTCGCCGCCCGACGACGCGCCGTTCGTCGGCGGCCCGGCCTTGCGTCCGCTGTCGCCCGCCGGCCGACCGGCCGACAGGTTCGCGATATCATCCGGCTTCACGTTGGCCGAACGTTCGTTTTCACGTTTGATCGCCAGATACACTTCCTTGCGATGAACCTGCACGGACTTGGGAGCGCTGATGCCCAGGCGCACCTTGTCGCCGCGGATGTCGACGACGGTGATCTCGATCTCGTCGCCGATCATAATCGTCTCGTCGCGCTGCCTGGAGAGCACCAGCATGCCCATGCTCAGCTCCTTACATCTGGCTCGGCCCGTTGACGCGCCCGCTGCGGGCGTGACACCGGCCGGACCGACCCTCCGGGTCAGTCACCTTCCCCCGCTGCGCTGCGGACGACGCGGCAACGGCCCCCGCAGCCGGTCGTTGCGGCGACTCCGCCCGTCCGCGCGCGGCCGTCGAGCATCGGGTTGTCTCCCCCGGCAAGACCGCCGCGTGGAAGTCCGCGCGCCGAAAGACCTGCCCCCTTCCGCGACGCACGGTGGCGGACGACCAAAGTCCGTCTGTTCATCTGCCCACGCTCCATTATAGGCCCGCCGCATCCCACCCGACCAAACCCGTGTCTCTGCCGCTGCGCCAATCCGCCCTCCCTAGGCCGACTTCGAGACCGCCATCTCGCGCCGCCCGAGCTGCATCAGCGGATAGCGCGTGTGATACCGCCGATCGGACAGCACGAGCTGATGACCCTCGCGCGTCTCCACGTTGATCACCAGCGGCCCCTGTAGATTGCCCGTCAGCAGGTCGTCCACGCGATTGACAATCACGAAGATCTGCGTCCGGCTGCGATCGGCCAGGCCGAGCGGCGCCAAGTCCTCGCTCTTGACGGGAATCTCATAGTCCGTCACGAAGAGCCGTGGGTCGCAGACGACAAACGCCAGTTCCGGGCGGTCCACCGCCTGCAGCCAGTAGAAGCCGCTGTTCTCGCCTGTCTGCACGAGCGCAAAGCGGTGGTTGTCCGGAAATCCGAGAATGCCGCGCGGAAAGGTCAGCAAGCGGGCGCCGTCCACTTCGAGACTGCCAAACCGGGATGTTTGAATGAGCATCGTTTGACTCCTGCTAGCGATTCTGGTGCCTGCGGGTCGCGCCGCCCTGCCCGCAAGGGCCGACCGTGTTCCAAAACAACAAGTCCGCTGCCGCGATCGGCAACCCGTCCATACTTACGCCGTCCCCGTGAAGAAGGGAGTATGACGCCGCCGCGTCGAAGGAGATTTGGGACATCCTGTCCATGCGTGACCCTCTCGGGAACTCCTTTCCCCAGGCGGACCCGTTGGCCCGTGGGTTACAAGCGGCATGCCAGAGTCGCGCGAAACGGCTGAATTGTGCTCTGCCGCGCGCGTCTTCCTGCATAAGTTACGTGTTTACAATATGTTATGCGTTTGGCGGGAATGTCGGCCGGACGACCCGGCGTCCGAGCCGGTGCCAGGTGAATGCCATTGCTGCACCCGACCGGCAGAACGTGCGCGAGTGCTTGTCCGGTCCCACGCGGCCTTCACCTCGTCAGTATTGCGCCACGGCCGTCGTTCTAACGCAGGAAATCGAGGAAGGAAATATTCAACAGTTGCGCGGCCGAGAGCATCCCGGCCTGCGCCGCCGTCTGGAGCTGCGTAAACTGCGTGATCGCCTCGGCATAGTCGATCTCGACCAGTGTGGTCAGCTGCGCCTGAGTCTCCGCTGCGTCGGTCTCGACCTGGTCGAGACGGCGATTGAACATCTGCGACGTCGCCCCGACCATCCCGTGCGTGCGGATGATCTCGCCGTTGACTGCCTGCAGCTCCTCCGCCGCGATGCTGATTTTCGCCGTGTCCCCGGCCAGCAGGGCGTCGCGAAGCCGCAGCAGCACCGAAAACACGCCGCGCGGCTGAATACCGTTCACATCCTGCGAGACGATCTCGCCATTGCCGACGACCGTCTCCGCACCGGCGAAGCCCAGGTCCTCCGCCGCGAACGACGCCGACACCGTGGGGTCCGGCGTCAGCACGCGAAGCTGTCCCGCGCCGGGCGCCGCCTCGACCAGCCGAATGCCGTTGCCGTCGGCCGCGAGCGACGCCGTGACCGCGCCGGCGGTCGCGGCGTTTATCAGGTCGATCACGTCCTGGACGGTCCGCGCGCCGTCGAGGTTCACGCCGTACTCGACTCCGTTCGAGTCGCGGATGAGCAGGTCGATCTTGCCCGCCACAATGTCCACGCCGCGCCCATTGTTGAGCGACGACAGCAACGTTTCGCCCGTATACGAGCGGATGCCCAGTGCCGTCGCGGTTGTCCCCCCCGCCTCGCTGATGCGCAGATCGGACCCCGACAGCCGGTTGACCACGTCGATACCCGAGCCTGCCGCGTTGATCGTCGCCCGCACATAGACGCCCGCGTTGT
>CAZNDQ010000376.1:0-4586 GCA_964571825.1 uncultured Planctomycetales bacterium
TCGCCGCGTATCTCGCCCTGCGCCCCCTGCGACTCGATGCACTCGACCCGCACGACGTCGACTACCGCGGCGCCACCGGCATCGGGCTCCTCTGTCTGTGCCTGCTCGGCGCGGCGCGCGTCAACCGCGCGGCCGCGCCCGTCACCAGGGTCCTGGCCGTGCTCTCGGTCATCATCGGCGTGTCGTTCCTCATGGTGCGGATGTGAGCGGAGGGCGAGCGTGCGTGCGGTTGTCGAACGGGTGTCCGAAGCACGTGTAGACGTCGATGGGCAGACCGTCGGCCGCGTCGGCAACGGGCTGCTCGTTTATCTAGGCGTGGCCGTCGACGACACCGACGCCGACGCCGCGGCCCTCGCCGAGAAAATCGCCGGCCTGCGCATCTTTTCGGACGCGCAGGGGTCGCTCAACCTCAGCGTCATCGACGTCGGTGGGGGGGTGCTTGTCATCAGCGCCTTCACCACCCAAGCCGACGCGCGCAAGGGGCGCCGTCCGTCGTTCGACCGCGCGGCCCGACCCGAACAGGCGGAGCCCCTCTATCGTACTTTCTGCGAGACCCTGCGCGCCTGCGGGGTCGCTGTCGAAACCGGGCAGTTTCGTGCCATGATGCAGGTTCACGCGGTCAACGACGGCCCGATCTGCATCCTGCTCGATTCACGGCGGGCATTCTGATTGCCATGGCGGAGTGAATGATGAAAAAAGCGCTTGTCTTCCTGTTGTTGTCGATGATCTGGGTGCCGGCCGCCCGCGCCGGCGCCCTCACCAGCGATCAGCTCCTGCTCGTCTACAACCGCAACAGCGAGCCCTCGCGCGAACTGGCCGAGTACTACGCCGCGCAACGCAGCGTTCCCTCGGCACAGTTGCTTGGTCTCGACCTGCCGGCGACGGAGCGCATCCCGCGCGAGGATTACGACCGCCTCGTCCTCGCACCTGTCCGCGCGTTCCTCTGGGAGCACCAGCTCGCAAGGCAAATCCGCTGTCTGGTCACTTTCTACGACGTCCCCCTCGCCGTCGGTCCGCGCGTGCAGTCACCCGCCGAACGCGAACGCATCGCCTGGATGGAAACGCAGCACGAGGATGGCATCCGCGAACTCGACCAGCTGATGCGCGAGCTGCAGATTCTCGCCGAGGGCGCGACCGGCGCCCGCCTCGAAATGCTCCGCGGCGCCGAACTCGACGACAAGCGCCGCGGCACGCTGCTGACGCAGTACCCCTATTGGCGGCAGTCGGTCTACCGCCGCCTGCGTGACCTGGGCGATTCACCCGACGCCGCCGACGTGCGGATGAAGTTCCTCGAACTGGCCGTCCGGACAGAGGGCATCAGCACCATCGCCGTCCAGCTCCGCCGCGCGCCGGAAATGATCGACGAGCGCATTGAAAAGCGCCTCGAACAGTTCCAGGAGGCGGCCCAGGGGCTCGACGATTTGATCGCACCGCTGCTGGCCGACGGCCCCTTCGCCGCGGGCTATCCCGAAGGCATCAAGCAGCTCAAAGTCTCGCGCGGCCTCACCTACACGCTGACGCGCCTGGCACGCGACCTCCGCGAATGCCGCGAGCAGGACAGCGACTGTGCCCTCGACAGCGAACTCGCTCTTCTCTGGTGGCGACCCTACGAACTGAATGACGCGGTCTGGAACTGGCTCAATGTCGGCGCCCGCCAGAACGCTCAGGACACCGACGCCGGCATGCGCGATCTCTATGCGGAGGCCACACTCCTCGTCGCCCGCCTCGACGGGCCCGGCCCGCAGATCGTCCGCCGCATGATCGACGACACCATCGCCGCCGAGCGAGAGGGCCTCGCGGGTCGCGTCTGCCTCGACCGCGATCTCTCACGCACCTCCGACACCGATCTGATCGTCGAATACTCGATGGCCAAATTGCAGCGCGCCTTGCGCAACCGCTCCGACGTGCCGCTGACGGTCAACGACGAGAAGAGCCTCTTCGCGCCGGGCGAGTGCCCGGAGACCGCGCTCTACGCCGGCTGGATGAGCCCCGGCGACTACGTCGATGCGTTCGACTGGCAGCGCGGCGGAATCGGTATGCACTTTGCACCTGACACGGCCGCCGCCCTGCACAGCCATGCGAAGTCCTGGGCCGGCGGCATGCTCGCCGACGGCGCTGCCGCTGTCCTCGGCGCGATCGGCGACCCGCGCTCCGAGCATTACCCGGCCACCCACGTCCTTTACGCCGTGCTCATGTCCGGCGAATTTTCACTGGGAGAGGCCTGGGCCCTCGCCAACGTCGCCAACTCCTGGCGCGTCTTCCTCATCGGCGACCCGCTCTACCGCCCGTTTGCCGCCAGGCCCCGGCTCCGGCTCGAGGACGTGCTCTCCGAAAAGCAGTTGCCGATCGACCTGAGCCCCGACAACTACGAGCCGCCGCCGCAGAGCGCCGAGGAGTTCGCCCGCCCGCCGGCGCGCACCCCGCGCAAAAAGCCGGCGCCCGAACCGGAGCCCGCACCCGAGCCGCGCACGCCGCAGGTCGACCGCATCATCGGCTGACGCGCCGCGCATGAAAAAGCCACGATCGCCGCCGGGCGGGTCGTGGCCCTCATTCCGCTGCGCCGCGGGGCCTAACTCATGTTGGCCGAACTCGCACGCTTCTGCGCTTTGCGCATCCGCCGCCGGTTCCGCTCGCTCGGCTTCTCATAGTAGCTGTTCCGCATGATCTGCTTGGTCAGACCTTCCTTCTCGCACATCTTCTTGAAGCGCTTGAGCATCTGCTCGATTGACTCGTTGCCGCGTGCCTTCACCTTGATCATGCAGTCACCAACACCTCGCAAAAACCCGCATACTGTCCGCTCCTTACAGTTCGTTTCCAGCCCCGTCACTATACCCGTTTTCTGGTCCTACGCAAGCGGCGCGCCCACTCCCAGCGGCTCCGTAATACGGTCAAGGCCCGCCGATTTCGCGCGCAGCGTCTTGCTCAACAAGAGGTTGCGCGCCTCCGCCCTCATCCGGACCGGTCGCCTCGACGCGCCGCAGCAACACCAGCCTTCCCGCCACGCCGACGCGCGCGTATCCGCCTGCTTCCGTTACCGGCTGCTCACCGTTCAAGAGTCCCAGCGCCGCGAGCCCGCGCCGATCGCGCTCCAACAGGCGCCCCGGATCGATGACCACGTATTCCGCTTTCCACGCATGCTCGCTCTCCACCGGGCAGATCCACCGCCGTGAGCTGAAGTGCGGTGCAAGATAGAACGTCGCCGCGACGCTTGCACCCGGCGGCACCAACCCCCGCAACTGACGTACGTCTTCGACCTCCGCCGGGCGAAACGGCCAGTCCCGCTCCCACCCGATCTGCCCGAGATAAGTCCCCGATCCCGCACGCGGCTCGACAAAGTCCACCGCGAACCCAGCCACGGACGTGCTCCCCCACATGGCGCACGACGCGACGGCACACACACCCACCCCGAGCGGAAGCGCCAGGTGCCCGCCGCGGATTCGCCGCCGCATCGCCGCCAGCCGCCGCCATCCCAGCGGGAACGCGAGGAATATCGCCGCCACCAGCAACGTCCCGTACTGATATCCCGGAATGAAGTGCCCCGGCGTCGACGCCGCCAGAGTGATCACCAGTCCAGGCAGCGCCGCAGCCGCCATCCGCCAGTCGCACAGCGCCACCACGCCCGCCGGCAGCAACATCACCGCCAGAAACACCCGCTTTGGCTCGCTCAGAAAATGCGCGATCGTCTCGACCGGCGCCGACGCCAGCTTCGTCAGAATCTGCACCGCGCCGATCCGCCCCTGCTCATCCTGAAACAGCGGATAGTACGACCCGTTCGGATGCCCGCCGCACAGCGTCATCACCAGCCCCGCGATCAGCACGTACCCGGCCGCCCCCGCCACGCACAGAGAAAACGCCGTCCGCCGCCGCCCCGGCGCCCACAGCGCCGCCGCCAGCGGAATCGCCACGAGCGTCATCTCCTCGCGGCACGACATCGCCGCCAGCGCCAGCATCCACCCCAGCACCGGCCGCCGCGCGACAAATGCCCACGCCGCGCCCAGCACCAACGGCAGCCCCAGCGGACTCGAATGCACGTCAAAGATTGCCATCCCCTGCACGGCCGGGTGCAGCGCGTACGCCGCCGCCGCCAGCAGACCCGCCGCGCGGCTCCGCGTCACCGCGCGGACATACCCGAACGCCAGCGGCGCCCCCGCCGCCAACAGCAACGCCTGCCATACGATGAACGTCTCCGGCGCCGGATAGAGCCGATAGAACGGTGCCAGCGCGTAATAGATCAGCGGTACATGCGACTGAAAGTACGTCCCCTCGTACCAACCGACTGAACTGAACGGCACGCCCGAAAAGGCGATGTTGTGCAGAACCTGCGTTTCCCAGGCCAGATCGCTCGACCCGCTCCGCAGCGACCAGTGCCGCAGCAGCGCATACGCCGCGAACCAGGCGAGGAACGCCACCCCGCCCGCACACGCCAGCGGCCAAGCGTGCCGGATCGCCCACCGGCCCGCGGACCGCGCCGCGCCTCCCGCGAGCGCCGCCGCCACCCCGGCCCCCGCGCCTCCGCCGATCGCCGCCGGCGCCCCGCACACCCGCTCCCGCGTCCCGCTGACGCTCGGGATCTGCCCGACTGGTGG
>CAZNDQ010000377.1:0-4577 GCA_964571825.1 uncultured Planctomycetales bacterium
CGTGCTGATCCTCGCGCACGGTCCCGGCGACGACGGCGAGAACGCGCGCTGGCTGGCCCACATGGAGCGCCGCGTGCAACGGATCCGCCGCGCGGCGCCGTATCGCGCGGTGCACTGCGAGACACTGCGCGAGGACTGGCCGGACAAGCGCGTCGAGGCGGAGCAGCGCATCCGACAGTTCGTCGAGGCCGGCGGACGCGACGGTGGACGCGTCATCGTCGTGCCCTTCCGCGTCGCCGGCTTCGGCCCCTACGCCGAGGTGCTGGCGGGACTGGACTACGCCGCCGACGGACGCGGCTTCTGCCCGCATCCCAACATGACACGCTGGATCGAACTGACGGCTGAAAAGTGTTTCACCCGGAGGGAAGCACCGTAGATCAGATACTGCCGATGGTCGGAGCATCGGCCTACGGTCGCCGGCTTCACGAACTTGGCGCGCAGGTCTGCTGCCGTGCTTTGCGGTCGGCGAGTTTGACCGCGACGAGAATCAGCAGCGGCACACCGGCGCCCAGGCCGAGCACGATCAGCCCGCCCCAGTTGAACCCGCGCCGCAGCACAGCCACCGACGGCTCGGCCGGGTCGTACCACGCCGCGTGCGTCGAGCCCGGCGGGAGCTGCGCGACGATGCGCTCGGCCGCGCGCCGCCCGCCGAACTCGGCGATCTCGCGGATCCGGTACCGGCCGCTCTCATACTCGCGCTCGCCGACGCGGTACGAAAAACGCACGCGCACACTGTGGTTGGCCCCGCGGACGAAATACCGCGACTCGACCTCGCTCCCCGTGATCGTCGCCGTCGTCGGCCGAAACGTCCGCCACACCCGCCAGTCCTCGCGCAGCAGGAACAGCCCGATGCCGCAAACGAGCACGACGAAAAACCCGAGGCAGATCGCCACAACCACCTTCCGCGCCGTCGAAAGCGGTACGGCCGGTGTTGCCATCTGTTGCTGCTCGCCACTCATCTACCGCGCCAGTTTCTTCAGCGCCCGGCCGTAGCGGCTATTGGTTCGCTTCAGCGCTTTCCCGACGCGCGCTCGATGTTTCGCGTCCGTTGCCGGCGTGATCGTCAATATCCGTCCGTCAGTGGTCACTTCGAGCGGTGTCTCCGGCGTGATCTTCAGCAGATCGAGAATCGCCCGGTCGATCACCAGCGCGTAACTGTTGCCGTGCTTCGTCAGTGTCTTGACCATGATCCGGTGCCTCCTGCCACGTCAATACATTGTATATACACCGGATCACCAAAGCAAGCGTGGGTTATCGGCCGGCGGAACGTGCCCGACCTCAGGTCCGCAGCGCCGCGCCGAACTCGTCCGCCAGCCGCTCGCGGATCAGCTCCATCACCGGCAGCACCTCTTCCTGCGCCAGCGTCCGCTCGGGGATCTGGAACCGCAGCGAGAACGTCACGCTCTTGCGCCCCGGCGCGACGTGCTCGCCCGTGTAGACGTCGATCAGCCGCACGCTCCGCAGCAGGTCGCCCCCGGCCGTCGCTACCGCTTCCGTCAGCCGGTCCGCCTCCAGTTCCGCCGGCACCACGACGTTAAGGTCCATCAGCAGCGCCTCGTGCTCGTACGGATTGTGATAGTCCTCGACCGGCCGCGCCTGCGCCGCCAGCCGCTCCAGCTCCAGCTCGATCAGACAGGCATCGAGCGTCCGCATCCCCAGCCGCTCGCGCACGCCCGGGTGCAACTGCCCCAGCACGCCCAGCGGCTCGCCCCGCCGCAGCACGACCGCGCTGCGCCCGGGGTGCAGCATCGGATCGTCGGCTGTCTCGAAGCGCACCTCGTCCACACCCAGCGTCCGCAGCAGCGCCTCGACCAGCCCCTTGGCGTGGAAGAAATCGTACGGCTGCTCCGGCCCGTACCACGAGCGGTCCTGCGCCGCCCCGGCCAGCACCACGCCGAGCACTTTGCGTTCGCGCCGGTCGCGCGGCCCGTCGCCCAGGTGAAACACCTTGCCCAACTCGAAGAATCCCAGCCGCGCCCGCCCGGCGCGGTCGTTGATCATCGCCGTGCGCAACAGGTTGTACATTAGCGAATGCCGCAACACGCGCAGCTCCTTGCTCGGCGGGTTCGCCAGCACGATGAACCGCGGCCCGCACTCCGGCGCACCAGCGTACAGCCCACCCACTTCGTCCGGATCGACGAGCGTGTCCGTGATCACCTCGTCCAATCCGAGCCCGATCATCACCTCGCGGCAGCGCTCGTCGAAGTTTTCGATCGCCTCGAACGTGTGAAACGGCGTGGCGCTGTCCAGCATCACCGACGGCACGTGCTCGTAGCCGTGAATCCGCGCCACCTCTTCCGCCACGTCGGCCGGGACCGTCACGTCGCTCCGCCAGCTCGGCACCACGACGCGGAGTTTCCCCTCGCCATGCTCAATCGTGAAGCCGACGCGCTCGAGGCAGGTGCGGATCTCCTTGTCGCTGTAGTCACGGCCGATCAGTTCGCGTACACCCTGCGGATCGATCTCGATCCGCGTCGGCTTCCAGCGCGGCTCGTACACGTCGAGCGGCGCCGCGCAGCACTGCCCGCCGGCCAGCTCGAGGATGAGCTGCGTCGTCCGCTGCAGCGTCGGCACCACGCCCTCGGCGTCGAGATATTTCTCCAGCCGGTTGCTCGCCTCTGTCCGTACAGCCAGCCGCCGCGACGTCTTGCGAATCGTCGTCTGGTTGTAGTGCGCTGCGTCGAGCAGGATGTTCACCGTCGCGCCCGTGATCTCGCTCTCCTTGCCGCCGATGATCCCCGCCAGCGCCAGCGGCTGGTCACGGTTCGCCACGACCAGCATCTGCTCGTCCAGCTCGTAGACGTGCTCGTCGATCGCCGGCATCTTCTCGCCCTTTCGCGCGCGGCGGATGACGATGTCGCGGTTGCCCAGCTTGTCATAGTCGAACGCATGCAGTGGCTGGCCCGTCTCCAGCATGACATAGTTCGTCAGATCGACGACGTTGTTGATGCTGCGCATGCCGCCCGCGACGACGCGATCGGCCAGCCAGCGCGGCGACGGCCCGATCTTCACGCCGCGGATCACCTGAATGGCAAACCGCCGGCAGAGGTCGTGCGCCTCGACGCGCAGCGAGGCGAAATCAGCGATGTTCAGATCGGCCGGCTGCGGATCGGCCGGCGGCATCGGCCGCAGCGGCAGTCCCAGTCCCGCCGCCAGATCGCGGCAGAGCCCGTACACGCCCAGACAGTCCGGCCGGTTCTGCCGCACCTCCAGGTCGAACACCGTCTCCGTCATCTCCTCGTGCAGCGGGCGCCCCGGCGCGTAATAGTCCGGCAACTGCACCTCATCCTCGGAGTTCGTCGTGTAGCCGACGTCCGCCTCGCTCGCCAATTTGCCCGCGCCCGTCCCCCGCCCCACGCACAGCACCGCGTACTGCGATCCCACTGCCGGCGCCAGCTTGTGCCGCAGCGCCTTGACGCTTCCCGCCTCGCCCACCTCCAGCGTGATCAGCGACACCTCGTCCTTCTGCGGCTGCACGCCCGTCACCCGCCCGACGCGCAGCGCCAGCGGCTGCACCCCCTCGATGCGAAAACTCTCCGGCACCAGCAGCCGCACCTCGAACGGATCGCGCGTGCCCGTCCAGAGCGTCACCACGTCGATCCCGCGCAGCCCCGACGGCCGGCGCACCCGCTCGATCGCGCTCACCTCCTCGCGCCAGTCCGGCCGCACCCGGTCGATGTGCTCCGTCATGTAGCCGATCAGCGTCAGCCGGTCGGAGATCGTCTGCAGGTTGGCCGGCAGGTCGACAAACTCGTGCGCCCAGTTCAGCGGAAACCTCATCGCGGTCGCATCCTTGTTCTCGGCGGTCAGCGGCGGGACGTGGCGGCAGGCAAACGCGCGGCGATCGTGCGGCCCCGCCCGATGCCGCGGAGCAAGGTAAACCAATCATCCAAGCGGAACAAGCAGATGGCGAAGGGCCCCGGCCGACCGCGCCGTGGGAATCGTCGCGGTTGTTTATTCGTCTAGCAGCAGCACGCGCCGCACGTTCAACACCAGCCCCGGCAGCAGCGGCGTCTCGTACGTCTCCGGCGGCGGCACGACCTGCTGCCAGCCGTCCCCCTCGCGCCGCAGCGCCGTGAAGCGCCGCGCCTCCGGGTCCACGATCCAATACTCGTGCACCCCCGCCCGCAAATACTCCTCGCGCTTCTCCTCGTAGTCGCGCTCCTCCTGCCCCGGCGAGACAACCTCGACGACCAGAAGTGGGGTCATCTCCTTCCAAACGGTGTAATCGCGCTGCGACGGATGGAGTTCGGCGTAGATCGCGATATCCGGTTCGCGCACTGTTTCGTGGCCGGGAATGGCCACGGTTGCATTCCAAGACATGTGAGCAATGCGGCCGGAGTGCCTCGAACGGTATTCGGCAAACTGCTGACTGATGCAGTCAACTACCCGGTCATGCCCATAGGAAGGAGTCGGCGTCATCTCGACCACTCCGTTGACGAGTTCGTAACGATAGCCCTCAGGGAGCTGCGCGCCCAGATACTCGTCGACGCTCAGTCGAAGCTGCGGAATGGCCTCTGTTGACAGCACGGCGACCATGCGGACCTCCAGTCATCGCATTATACAGCGCCGGACAC
>CAZNDQ010000378.1:0-4571 GCA_964571825.1 uncultured Planctomycetales bacterium
CGACGCCTCCCTCGCTTACCTGCTCAGCCGCTTCACGCACCCCGACTTCCCCGAGCCGATGGGCGTCTTCCGCTGCGTCGATTCCCCGCGATTCGAGGAACTCGTCCACAAGCAGCTCGACAAGGCCGTCGCCGACAAGGGCCCCGGACGCCTCGCCGACCTCTTCCACGAAGGCGACACCTGGGAAGTCAAATAGCCCCTTCACCGCCGACGATGTCCTCGGTGTTGCGCTACACGACTTTCCCCGAATCGTTATGATACGCGCCGCATGCTCGCCCTTACGCTCGACCACGGCCGCGCCCAGCTCGACCTCCGCCGCGCCGACCCGCGACCGGCCCCCGGCGAAGTCCTTCTCGCCCCCCGACTCGCCGGCATCTGCGCCACCGACCTCGAACTCATCCGCGGCTACCTGAACTTCTCCGGCGTCCTCGGACACGAGTTCGTCGCCACCGTCCTCGAAGGCCCCCGCGCCAGACTCGGCCAGCGCGTCGTCTGCGAGATCAACTGCGTCTGCGGCCGCTGCTCCCGCTGCACCTCCGGCCTCGCCAATCACTGCCCCAACCGCACCGTCATCGGCATCGCCGGCCGCGACGGCTGCTTCGCCCAGCGCATCGCCGTCCCCGAAGCCAACCTCCACGCCCTCCCCGACTCCCTCACCGACGAAGAGGCCGTCTTTGTCGAGCCCCTCGCCGCCGCCATCCAGATCACCAAGCAGGTGCCCATCGACGCGCACACCCGCGCCGCCGTCCTCGGCTCCGGCCGCCTCGGCACCCTCGTCGCGCAGGTCCTCCGCCTCACCGGCTGCAAGCTCGAGGTCATCGGCCGCAACCCGCAAAAACTACTCTTCAGCGAAAAGAAAGGTATACAAACGCGATTGTTAAACGAGGTCGTCCCCCGCGCCGATCACGACCTCGTCGTCGACTGCACCGGCTCCCCCGACGGCCTCCCCCTCGCCCTCCGCCTCGTCCGCCCCCGCGGCACCATCGTCCTCAAATCCACCTGCGCCGCGAGCAAACCCCTCGACACCGCCCCGCTCGTCATCAACGAAGTGCAGCTCATCGGCAGCCGCTGCGGCCCCTTCCCCGACGCCATCGCCCTCCTCGCCCGCCGACAGATCGACGTCCGCTCCCTCATCACCCGCCAGTTCCCCCTCGACCGCGCCGCCGAAGCCCTCGCCACCGCCGCCCAGCCCGACCACATGAAAGTCTTACTCAAAATCCCCCGCTGACGACATGCCTGGTCGCAATGAAATATTAACCACGTTCCCGGCTGTCATGCAGAGCGCAGCGAAGCATCTCTAATCGCGCTGTCCTCCCAGCACGCCAGCCCCCGCGCGGCATTCTTCGTCGCGGTACTCCGCGACTCCACAACTGGCCACCGGGCACTGGTCACTGGTCACTACCGCGAATCCGTGATGCCGCAGGCATCACGAGATTCGCGCCACCACAATCGTCCGGTCATCATCCGCCGCGCGCCCCTCCGCAAACTCCTCCACCCGCGCCAGCACGTCCCGGATCACCTCTCCCGCATTCTGCCGGCACGCCATCAACACCTCGTCCAGCCGCTCCGTCCCCAGCAGCTCCCCCCGCGGGTTCATCGTCTCTGTGATGCCGTCCGTGTACAGAATCAACTGGTCCTCCGCCACGAGCTGGATCGTCGCCTGCTCGTAAGTCTCCTCACGCCACACCCCCAGCGGCAGCCCCCGCGCCATGTGCAGCGCCACCAGCCCGCCCCCGCCGCACCGCTGCAACCGCGGCGGATTATGCCCCGCCGACGAATACGTCAGCGCTCGCGTCACCGGATCGTAAATCCCGTAAAACGCCGTCACAAACGCCCCCGCCCGGCTCGTATAATGATCGTGCAACTGCCGGTTGAGATACCCCAGCATCTCGTGCGCCGGCGTCAACACGTCGCAGTGCGTGTGCGCGATGCTGTGCGTCACCGCCATCAGCACCGCTGCCGGCGTCCCGTGCCCGCTCACATCCGCAATCAATATCCCCCATTTCCCCTCCGCCAAGGGAAAGAAATCATAATAATCTCCCCCCGCCCGCCGCGACGTCTGATAGTGCGCCGCCAGCTCCATCCCCGGAATCTGCGGCAGCACCGACGGCAGCAGCGACCGCTGCAGCGCCGCCACCCCCTGCAGCTCCCGGTCCACCTCGTCGAACGCCTTCTGCACCTGCCGCCGCAACACCAGGTTGTGCGTCGCCCGCCCGAACAGGTTCGTCATCCACACCCACTCGGGCAGGTCCTCCCGCGAGAACGCCGCCGCACGCTCCCGCATCAGCACCACCATGTTCAGCGCCTCCCCCTGATCGAACATCGGGATCGCAATCAGCGACCGCATCCCCTCGAACTGCTCCGCTGCCGGATCGTCCGCGCTCACCCGCACCTCGTCGATGATCCGCGGCTCGTTCCCGTACAGCAGCTCCCCCAGCAGCCCCCCCGCCAATACCGGCAGCTTCTCCGGCTCCTCCCACGGATTCACCTCCTCCTCCCACCGCGAGCTCCGCGTGATCCGATACCACGGCCGGTCCATCCCCCGCCGGCTCAGCGACACCATCCGCTCCGTCGGCAGGATCGCGTCCATCCGCTCCCCATAGATCCGCACCATCTCCTGCGGATCCACCTGCCGGCTGATCTCCCGCATCGTCTCCACGATCGTCCGCAGCCGCGTCCGCCAGTCCCCGTCGCCAAATCCAACCCCCCGCGCCGCCTCCCCCCGCGGCCCGACCTGCACACCTGCGCCCGCCTCACGACCCGCCTTCCGCAAGCCTTCCGCATCCATCACACGCCCCAACCTCTCAGTGCCACGCGAAGCAAAACCCGCCCCCGGCCCACCGGCCGACCGCCATTATAGGCGACCCCGCCAACCCCGCGCGCACCCCCTCCTCAGTGCATAACCGTCATTTTCCGCTCTTCTCATGCTGGCCACCAGCCACTATTGAACAAGTATCACGTTGTTCCAGCATAGCAGGTTGAGTGGCCACACCCGCGCCAGCACCGCGTCCACCGCCATCGCCGGCCGCAGCAGCCACGCATGCTTCTCCCCCTCGTATATTACTTTCTTCCAGTACCGCTCCTCGTTCGGATCCACCCCGTCCCACACGTAAAACTTGCAGAACACCGCCAGCGCCGTCAGCCAGAACTGCCGCTGCCGCACCTCCCCAAAGTGCTCCCGAAACACCCGCGCCTCGCGCAGCCCGAGCGGCCGCTCATCCGCCGTCCGCACCCGCGTCGCCAGCCGCCGATACACGTTGATCACCGGATTGTGCGGCAGCGGATCAATAAACGCCGCCCGGCCGCCCGCCCGCAGCACCCGCCGCACCTCCCGCGCCACCGCCCCCATCTCGCAGTGGTGCAGCATGTTCGCCCCGTACACGAGGTCATACGCCCCGCTCTCCACCTCCGGCCGCTCCGCGTTCCCCTTCACCGTCTCCACTTCCACCCCGTGCAGCTCCCCAAGCCGCCGCACCTGCCCCAGCATCTCCCCCGACAGGTCCAGCGCTGTCACCCGCGCCCCCTGCAGCGCAAAGTACACCGACGACTCCCCCAACCCGCACGCCAGGTCCAGCACCCGCTTGCCCCGCAGCTCCCCGAACCATCTCAGGATGAACTTGTTCTCCGGCGCGGCCGGCCCCTCAAACTGCTCCCGCACCTTCACCCGCCGCAGATCGACCCCCCGCGCCCAACCATCATGAAACGCCTCTTCTCTCCCCAGCCGCGCCGCCGACCCCGTTTGTATGACCGCCGTCGACATCGAATCCCCCGTCGCGCGCAGGCTTCAGGCCGGACCGACACCGCGGCCCGGGCGAATGACGTTCTATCGGACGAAACCCCCCCCGAATTGACCTGCCGTTCGCCTTCGCCGGGCGCCCAATCCTTGAGCAAGTCTGATCCCGACTGGTCGGGCGGAGCGCACCGACGCGGCTCGCCCGGTATGGACGCTGGAGGCTGCCCGATGGCAGACGAAGAGGCGAGCCGGGGCCTGTCTCGACTTGTCGGGGTTGCCGGTGGCGCTGCGCAGCAATCCCCCGGGAGCCAAACCAAATCTCTCTTTTCCGTTCCGCTCAGGCGCACCTTGGCCGAGCGGGCCGGATAAGAGCCCCTCACTTCGGATCGATCAGCAGCCGCACATCCACCCCCAGCGCAGGCGGCAGAGATTTCGTGGCTTTCGGTACCGGAGGTGCGGCGAGCGGGTTCTGTATTTCGGAACCCCGAGTCGTGACTCCGGTACCGAAAGGCAGGAAATCGAAGCCGCCGAAGCGATCGCTCGCCACCACTGGCCCGCGTCCGCCCCCACCGTGTAAGATTCGACCTATGTCCCGCTGCCCCGACGAAGTCCTCCGCCTTATCGACCACTTCGACCACCAGGCCGACCTCGTCCGCTCCCCCGACTACAACGAAGCCACCCTCCGCATCCAGTTCATCAACCCCCTCTTCGCCGCCCTCGGCTGGGACATCGACAACCGCCAGCAGTTCGCCCCCCAGTACGCCGAGGTCGTCCACGAGGACCGCGTCAAAGTCGCCGGCGCCACCAAGGCCCCCGACTATTCCTTCCGCGTCGGCGG
>CAZNDQ010000379.1:0-4565 GCA_964571825.1 uncultured Planctomycetales bacterium
CGTTCGAGGGCGGGGGCGGGGAGCGAGGGATCGACCAGGACGGAGTGGGGGCCGTCGCGGAGGAGCGTGGTGGTGGCGAGGGAGGCGCGGACGGCACTGGGCTCGTTCCAGAAGCGGTTGCTGCTGAGGCAGCCGATGCTGACGACGTCGAAGGAGACGGACATGGGGGCAGACGATACGGCGGGGGGCAGGTGGGCACAACGGGGCAACGGGGTGCGGCGCTTGATGCAGATGGTCCGGAATCCGGCCCAAGACCTCATACCGACCTGAGCTGCAACACGATGAACGGGAAAGCGGCGGGGTCGTGCGCGCGCGGGGCGGGTGTCGGCGCGAGGCGCGGGGTGTAGTAGCGCTCGACGGCGGCGGTGAACGCGCCGATGGGCAGGCCCATGAGGAGGTCGGACGAATTGCGAATTGCGGGATGCGGATTGCGGAATGCCGGCGATGGAGAGGCTGACGGCGTGCTGGATGGATGGAGCGAATCGATGTCGGAGCGCGGGGATTCGCAAACACGGAGGAAGTTCAGGGCGCGGGCGAGGAGGCGGCGCGTGCCGTCGAGGTGGCCGAGGAAGTATTTGAGGTGTGCGGCGCCGGTCTGGATGAGGCCCTGGAGGAGGAGGCGCTGGGGGGAGAGTCTGGGGGCGAGTTTCCAAATGGCTTCCCACGCTTCGTGGGCTTCCCACCAGTAGCCGTGATTGTAGAGGTCGCAGCCGTAGAGGTATTCGGTGCTGCGGGACCAGGCGGCCGGGTCCAGGGGAGCGGCAGCGGGCTCGGGGCGGTTGTACAGGTGGCCGTCGGGGTGGCGGCGCGGATGGGGCGTGCGGCCGGGGACGAAGGCGTAGGGGGGCATGGGCAGGTCAACGTAGCGCGGGGCGGCGAGGCCGAGCGAGCGGGTGTCGGGGAGCGCGTCGGGCACGGGCAATGGTCACCTCGGGCGCGCCGGTGATGGCGAGCACGCGGCATATCCTAGCGCGGGACGGGGGTTTGCGGATGGCGGAACGGACAGGGAGAAACGAAGTGACGGAGTGGCCCCGGCGCGCCAGGATAAACTCTCTTGACGAAGCAGAGGATGGGGTTCCTCGTGGCGCGAGGGACGACTACGAGATTTGCGGGTCGAGGATTCGCCCTGCGCTTGTACGATTCACGTCAAAGCACAGCGCAATCGAGCCGTGTCGGCGTTGCGGTTCTCTTGTACGATACGCCGACGATGTGCGGGATTGCGGGGATCATCGGGTTTGCGGATCACGCGGTGGAGGAGGAGACACTGCGGCGGATGATTGCGCGGCTGGCGCATCGGGGGCCGGATGCGCGGGCGACGCACCTGGTGCGGGTGGGGGCGACGACGATCGGGCTGGCGTGCGCGCGGCTGGCGGTGATCGACCTGTCGCCGCAGGGGGAGCAGCCGATCTCGCTGTGGCGCGGTGGGCGGAGCGGCGCGCCGCACACGATCGTCTACAACGGCGAACTCTATAACTACCGCTCGCTGCGGAGCAAGCTGGAGGCGGCCGGTTATGCGTTCCGCAGCCAGTGCGACACGGAGGTGCTGCTGGCAGCGTATCTGCACTGGGGGGAGCGGGCGTTCGAGCGCTGCAACGGGATGTGGGCCTGCTGCATCGTCGACGAGCAGACTGGCGCGGGGCTGCTGGTGCGCGACCGCTACGGCGTCAAGCCGCTGTACTGGTCGGCCGATGGGGGGCGGTTGCGTTTTGCGAGCGAGATCGGCGCGCTCAGCGCGGACCCGGACCAGGCGTGCGAGATCGACACGGCGGCGCTGGGGCTGTATCTGCGGCTGGGGTGGATTCCGCATCCGTACTCGATCTGGCGCGGGGTGGAGAAGCTGGCGCCGGGGCACCTGTTGCGGTTTGACGCGCGGGGGCCGCAGCGGCCGGTGGCGTGGTACGCGCTGCCGGAGTCGGGCGTGGCGCCGCCGGCATATGAGGATGCGGTCATCGAGGTGCGGGAGCGGATCGGCGCAGCGGTGGCGGCGCGGCTGGTGGCGGATGTGCCGCTGGGGGCGCTGCTGTCGGGCGGGATCGATTCGTCGATCATCGTCGCGCACATGGCGGCGCGGGCGAGCGGGCCGGTGAAGACCTATTCGATCGGTTTTGCGGAGGAGCCGCGGTACGACGAGAGCGCGCGGGCGCGGGCGGTGGCGCAGCGATTCGGCACGGAGCATCACGAGGTGATGCTGACGTTCGCGGACGTGCTGGCGGCGCTGCCGGAGATGCTGAGCCACGTGGGGGAGCCGTTCGGAGATGCGTCGCTGATTCCGACGTCGCTGGTGTGTCGGGAGGCGCGGTGCGAGGTGACGGTGGCGCTGAGCGGCGACGGGGGGGATGAGCTGTTCGCGGGGTACTGGCGGTACATCGGGCATCACTATCTGCACAAGTACCGGCTGCTGCCGGCGGGGGTGCGGAGCTGGCTGATCGAGCCGCTGTTGGCGCGGCTGCCGATGGGCAAGGGGGGCGCGCTGAGTGACCGGGCGCGGCAGATGCGCAAGATGCTGCGGGCGGAGTCGGACGATGCGCTGGAACGGCACGTGGCGTGGGCGCAGATTCTGGCGCCGGAGGCGGCGGAGGTGTTTGCGCGGGAGGAGGAGCGGGCGGCGTCGAGTGCGCTGCTCCGGGACATGTACCGTCAGGCAGGATCGATGTCGGATGGGGGATGTGGGTCGTCGGATGGAAAGGGCGCTGAGCGCCCGCGCGAGGCGGATCCGCTGCGGCGGATTCTGCGCGCGGACTTGCGCATCGGGTTGCCGGGGGACATGCTGCACAAGGTGGATCTCGCGTCGATGCGGCACAGCCTGGAGGTGCGGGTGCCGCTGCTGGACGTGAACGTGGTGGAGTACTCGAGCGGGCTGCCGTCGTCGTACAAGCTGGCCGGGACGCGGACGAAGCGGCTGCTGCGCGATGCATACCGCGACGTGCTGCCGGGGGAGGTGCTGGAGCGGGGCAAGATGGGGTTCGAACTGCCGATCGGGGAGTTTCTGCGCGGGCCGTTGCGGGAGATGTTCTGCGACGTGGTGCGGCGGGAGACGCTGGAGTCGGTGGGGCCGTTGGACCATGCGGCGGTGATGCGATTATACGACGATCATGTTCGTCGGCGCGGAGAGCATGCGGACATTCTGTATGCGGTGATGGGGCTCTGCTGGTGGGCGCGACGTTCGCGCGGGTGAGGGCGCGGGCGGCGCATCGTAAATCGGATCTGTACAATTCGACATTACTCTGCCGCACGTCTAGCATCGGCAGATGTTGTCCGCATCAGCGCGTCGCAGCCTCCCGGCTGAGTCGACGTCCCCGACAGCGCGGAACGGTCGGGCCAACTTCCGGAGAGTTCGGTGATCACGTGGCTGCTGGTGATCATGGGTTTGGCGTGTGCAGCGCCGCTGCTGCACCGCGTGCTGCGCGGGGCGACGCACTGGGTGCTGGCGGGGGTGGCGGCGGCGTTGACGGCATACCTGGCGTCGCTGGTGCCGGAGATTGCGTGCGGGGGCGTGCGGGTGCCACGGTGGGCGTGGGTGCCGCAGTTCGGGCTGGATCTGGCGCTGCGGATCGACGGCTGGAGCGTGCTGATGGCGCTGATCATCAGCGGGATCGGCGCGCTGATTCTCGTCTATGCGGGGGGCTATCTGGCGGGCCATCGGCAGCTTGGCGCGATGTATGCGTATCTGCTGCTGTTCATGGGCTCGATGCTGGGGGTGGCGCTGTCGGACAATCTGATCCTGCTGTTCATTTTCTGGGAGCTGACGAGCCTCAGTTCGTATCTGCTGATCGGGTTTGAGCATGAGCGGGCGGAGGCGCGCGCGGCCGCGCTGCAGGCGCTGCTGGTGACGGGGCTTGGGGGGCTGGCGCTGCTGGCAGGGGCGGTGCTGCTCGGGCTGGCGGCGGGGACGTTCGAGATATCGGCGCTGCTGTCGCGCGGGGCGGAAGTGCGGGCACATGGGTTCTACACGCCGATCGTGGTGCTGGTGCTGCTGGGGGCGCTGACGAAATCGGCGCAGTTTCCGTTTCACTTCTGGCTGCCGAATGCGATGGAAGCGCCGACGCCGGTGAGCGCGTATCTGCACTCGGCGACGATGGTCAAGGCGGGGGTGTTTCTGCTGGCGCGGATGGCGCCGATCCTCGGCGGGTCGTTGGTTTGGGAAACGGCGCTGGTGAGCGTCGGCGCGGTGACGATGCTTCTCGGCGCGGCGATGGCGACGGGGAGCCGGACGCTCAAGCGCATCCTCGCGTATTCGACAATCAGCGTACTGGGGACGCTGACGATGCTGATCGGGGTGGGGACGACATCGGCGCTGCAGGCGGCGGCGGCGGTGCTGTTGGCGCACGCGTTGTACAAAGGCGCGCTGTTCATGACGGCCGGGGCGCTGTCGCACGCGACGGGAGAATACGAAGCGGAGCGGCTGAGCGGGCTGGGGGGTTCGCTGCGAATGACGGCGGCGGGCGGGCTGCTCGCAGCGCTGTCGATGGCGGGGATTCCGCCGTTGGTGGGGTTCGCGGCGAAGGAGTCGTACTACGGGTCGGCGCTGGGCGGCGGGTCGTGGTAGGCGGGCATCTCGGCGTCGG